>DAIEST010000050.1 GCA_027346125.1 Leptospirillum sp.
TCGGACCCGATTTTCCTATATTCGGACTGCGGGGTGGAGCAGCTCGGTAGCTCGTCGGGCTCATAACCCGAAGGTCAGAGGTTCAAATCCTCTCCCCGCAACCAATCCCGAAGCCAATCCTGAAAAATCCATCCACTGAAAATTGATCTTTTGCTGCCATGAACTCCGGAAAACGCATCCCGAAATCCGGGATCAGTGCCTGTTTTTTTCCGGAAGAAAAATGGCGTCTATCTACAAGCGCGGGCCCTGCCAGTGGCAAGCCTTGATCCGCCGGAAAGGGTTCCACACACAATCGAGGGTTTTTGCAACAAAGGCCGAAGCCGAAACCTGGTCGGCAACCGTCGAGTCCGAGATAGGCAGGGGACTGTTCGCCTCCCGGAAAGAAACCGGAAACACGGCGCTCCCGGAATCCCTGGACCGGTCTATCGAGGAGCATTTTCCAGCCCTGAAATCCGTCCTGAAGGAAGAATGCCGCGCAAAATCCTGCCGATCCTCTGGCGAAAAGGCCCCTTGCAACGATTCGCGGAAAGGATATCGGATTATATCAGAAGACGTACGGAATCCGGAGTCGGCCCGAAAACGATCGGGAATGATCTGGCCCTGCTTTCGAAACTCTTCAATGGCACAAACGCCGACCGTCAAACCCCAGGAATGGACTTACAAGGACTATGTCTCTTGAAATACCGCTCCTGACTTGTCCGGGAATTTTCATCTACGACGGTGTGAGCACAAACATCCCCTCTCTCGCCGTTGACAGCGGAAGGAAGAGTGTGAACGCCACACCTGGAAGCGGAATGAATCCATGGTGCCGGTAGAAAGAAGCCGCCGATTCATCCTTCGCGTCAACCAGCAGGGCATAGGCTGCGATTTCGGAGCGGATCGTGCGATCGAGCGCATCGGCCAGGAGCGCTCCACCCAATCCCTGTCCCCTGAACCTTCGGTCAACCGCCAGGCGTCCCATACGCACAGCGGGTACTGAAGGATATCGCGGCAGCTTCTTTCCAAGATGGGACGGAAGATCCGACAGCAGCAGACTTGCCGACGCCAGCGTATAATATCCAGCGATGCGCGTTTCGCCCGCAAGCGCCACAAAGCACGCTGTCACCCGGCGGCGCATGTCCTGCGTGACCTGTCGCTGGAAATACTGGTCCAGCGGCTCGGAACCGCTATCAAACGCGGTGCGGTCACAGGTGGCATCAAGAGACACGACTCGAAACCGTGCACCCCTCACTCATCGCCCAGCAATTTGCGACGGCGGGCAAAGGCCCGTTCCAGAGCCGGCACGGGACTCGGTGGCGACAGAAGCGCCTGCGCAAAACATTCCTGATCGGCCAGCGACAAATGGATAATCTCCGACTGTTCGATCGCTCGCCGGGCCGCTTCCTGAACAGCGGAAACGACGAAATCCGTGATCGTACGTCCCTGAATCTCCGCCGCACGCTTGAGCATCGCATGAAGATCCTTGCTGATCCTGGCCTCGAGTCTGGCAGTGGCAATGGCTTTTGACATGATATCCCCTCCCTCTCCAAATAATACGGCTATCTGCCGTACAAATCAAGACAACATCGGTGCACCAATACCTTCCAGAACAGACTGGTACTCAAAATCTGCTATTCCTGAGCCCTTCGATCCGTTCCCACAGAAGCCTCCGGATGACCCCGCTCTTCTTTCCCTGCTTCAGTTCCTTTTCCGACTCCTTCCTGTCCGGAAAGGGCGCCGACCGAAACCGCGCCAGGTCTCCCGCCTCTTCCCGCAGAGACCAATACCCGATTCCGATCGCTTCGGCCAGATCCAGATATTTCTGGACCGTCGGCCGCGACCGGAACTCCTTGTTCTTCTGTTGTGGTGTGAGGCCGCTTTGCAGAGCGGCCCTTCTTCCCTGACGGCGTTCCTGAAAATCCCGTCAGATCCCGGGGTTCCCGGCATCTCCCACAAACCCGTATGTCATCCTTTACGCTCACACCTCTCATTCCATGACCTCCCAATACCCACCTTTGGCAGGACCGATCCGTCGAATAATACCGTTGCGCTGAAGTTTCTGGATATTTCGCTCGATGGAGCGCTCTGTGACTCCGATGACTCCAGCCAATTCCGGGATGGAGATGGCCGGAGTCCCGCGCATAAGCCCAACAATTTTCCCCGACGTTTTCCCCGACGTTTTCCCCGACGTTTTCCCCGAATTTATCGGCGGAACTGCCGCCAGGTTCAGCTCTTCAAGCGGATCGCGGAAGACCGTAGCGGTAAACAGGCAACCATCGTGATCATCCGCAAAATCAGTCTGCGGCCATGCCTCCAAGGCGCGTTTGATCCCGGAACCCAGCCCGTGATAAGGCAACAGCCCCTTGGCAATGTAGGAGATCAGAATCGGGTTGCGGATATTCGAATTGCCCGTCCGGATCTTTTCCACCGTCAGGTTGTCGGGCAGATGGCCGGGACTGATGATCTCGATGCGGTTGTCGAAAATGAACAGGCGGATCGGCGCGCTCACCAGGTAGTCACGGTGTACCAGAGCATTGACCAGAAGTTCCTCAAAAACGCTTTCCGGAATTTCCGGCAACCCCGGCGAATTCACCCCTCGCCCTGCCTGTAGCTTGTGCAGGTTGCGCATGACAAAAGCCAACGCATCTTCGAACATCTTGCCCAACGGGCCGGAAAAGTCCTCCGTATCCACATAGTCTGTGGCGTGAATCTTGTTGCCGGGGTAGCGGATCGCCTTGATCACAAACTGCGGCACGATCCATTCCGGCCTCTCGGAAAACATCAGCACACAGGCCAGGTTCAACATTCCGTCGTCGGTGGCAAGGTTCATGTTCTGGAGCAACCGGGTCAGTTCGGCAGGAGAGTCGGGATAGTCCTTCTTGTACACATCGCGCAAAAAGTCCCGGAAGCGCAGCTTGTCCAGCTTGTCGGGACCCGCCCTGACAGGAAGTTCATCGGCGTGAAACTGCGCGGATTTCTGGAACAGCCTGCGCAGTTCCTCCTTGGAGTTCACCCGCCGTTTGTCCGCGCCGGTCTTGAGCCAGATCACCCCGTTCCGGTCGAAGTACGGTTTGTCGATGCCCTTGGGCACCGTCAGCACAATGACAATCCGGCCATTCTCAAGAACGACATTCTCCGTCTGCACCGCCAGCGGACTGCGCACCAGCTGGCTTGCGACATTGCTGATGAGCTGATTGATGCGGGAAATGTCCTCTTTGGCAAGCCCCGGTGTACTGCCGTCATCCTCCACTCCGATATAGATCTTGCCACCGTTGGAATTGGCAAAGGCTGCCATCTCCGAAGCCAGCGAATCCCCATTGCGCACATCGGACTTGAACTGGCGGGTGCTGTCTTCTCCGCAGGCGATTTGGGAGAGGAGGGGTTGGAGAATCATTTCTGTGTTGCCTCCCTTCGAACCTGTTGCGAATATCCCTATTTGACGGAGAGCTTTATACCCTGACCGGATCCAAACGACAAGATCTTCTCCGATCAGTCTCCATCGGGATCCCTTTTCCATCCGGAGACGGTTGGCGACGACTGCAGTGCGGCGGCGGTCAACGAAAATCGTCAATTGAATTGACAATCTTACATCACTGTTTCATCCTGAAAGCATGCACATAGAACGACTTGCCGGAGACATCCTTCGAAAACTTCATCGGGAATATCCCGTTGTGGCGGTCACCGGGCCTCGTCAGTCCGGAAAAACGACGCTGGTCCGGACGGTGTTTCGGGACAAGCCGTACGTTTCTCTGGAAGATCTGGACGAACGGGAATTTGCCCGGGAAGATCCCCGGGGATTCCTGGCCCGCTATCCCGACGGGGCGATCCTCGATGAGGTACAGCACTGCTCCGGATTGTTCTCCTACCTGCAGACGCGGGTGGACCACGACAGTCGTCAAGGGCTTTTTATTCTGACCGGGTCGCAGCAGTTCGGTCTTCTTTCGGGAATTTCCCAAACATTGGCAGGACGGGTCGCCATTGTTTCGCTTCTTCCCTTTTCCCTGGAAGAGCTTCAGGCTGCCGGACGGGAACCCCGGACGATCCAGGATCTTCTTTTTTCGGGACTGTATCCTCCGGTCCATGACCGGAAAACAGATCCCGGCATCTGGTATGGAAACTATGTGCGGACCTATATTGAACGGGACGTGCGCCAGTTGATCCAGGTGAGAGATCTGTCGGCATTCCAGCGTTTTCTGAGATTGTGTGCCGGTCGCTCGGGCCAGCTGGCAAACTTTTCGGCATTGGCGAGCGACTGCGGCATCACCCACAATACGGCCAAGGCATGGCTTTCCGTTCTGGAAGCCAGTTACATCGTGTACTTCCTGAGGCCTCACCACCAGAATTTCAACAAACGGCTGATCAAGACCCCAAAGATCTATTTTTATGACACCGGCCTGCTCTCCTGGCTATTGGGAATCGAAACCCCCTCGCAGATTGTGACGCATCCTCTTTACGGGTCTCTGTTTGAAACGTGGGTGGTCGGAGAACTCCTTAAGGCGCGTCTGAACCGGGCACAGGAACCCCGTCTTTCCTTCTGGCAGGATCACTCGGGACATGAAGTCGACGTCATCGTCGAAAAGGCCGGTTCGGCGATTCCTGTGGAGATCAAGGCCGGGCAGACGGTGGCCTCCGATTTCTTCAAGGGACTGGAACGATGGGAAACACTTTCAGGGAAGATCTCCGGAAAGGGGTGGCTCGTCTATGGAGGAAGTGCCCACCAGGAGAGATCCCGTTGGCATGTTGTGCCGTGGTCCGGGATCGGGGCACTCACCCGGGAGGTCTGAGTTTCGCCCATTTCAGCCGGGATCGAAGGATTCGTCTCCCCCACCGGAAAGCCCCTGAAACTGTGGTCATTTAAGAAGATAGAATGGCAACTTGCACTATGGCGGAAGACCTCACAGATAAAGGTCTGGAGCCCTCGTTGCGGCTGAGCATGCAGGAGATGTCCCAAAAGGAAGCAGATGCCGTCGTCCCGGAGACAGGCCCACCGTTCCCGCTCCATCGGGCTTTTCCAGTCTTCATACCCCCTTGACGCCCATCTCGCGGGCCACACGGCGAGAGAACGGGGAAGAAGAACCCGAACCGCTCCGGACGTTCTCTTCTGAAATCCTCATTCCTCACAGACCCACATTCCGCAGCTCCCGAAGAGAAAAGTGGGAATGTGGGTTGTAATTTTCCTTTGGATTGAACAGGTTCGTCTCCAGCCCTGAATGACCAGAAAGGATTCCCCGTGAAACTCCGCCAGTACCAGGTCGATGCGTTCGCAACCCGTATTTTCGAGGGAAACCCCGCCGCCGTTGTCCCGTTGGACGCCTGGCCGGAAGACTCCCTTCTTCAGTCCATCGCCGAAGAGAACAACCTTGCCGAGACCGCTTTTTTTGTCCCCTCGGACAGGGAGTTCCATCTGCGATGGTTCACGCCTCTCTGCGAGGTCGACCTTTGCGGACACGCCACGCTGGCGTCGGCCCATGTCCTTTTCGAACATATGTCCTATCCGGGCGACTCCATCATTTTTGACACCCGAAGCGGCAGACTCGCCGTTCGGAAAACGGACGGATTGCTGACGATGGACTTTCCCTCATCTCCGCCAAGGCCGATCCGCCCGCCCGATGCCCTGATCGCGGGGCTGCGACAAAAACCCATCGAGGTTCTGGCTGCGCAGGACTATATCGCCGTGTTCGAGAACGCTTCCATCATCCGATCCGTCACACCCGATCACGCGATCCTCCGGTCGCTGGATTTGCGGGGGGTTTCGGTGACAGCTCCGGGGGAGGGAGACGGAGACACGGGAACCAGAACGGATTTCGTCAGCCGTTTCTTCGCTCCCAAAGTGGGAATTCCCGAGGATCCGGTCACCGGCTCCGTGCACTGCGCACTGGCCCCATACTGGGGAGACCGCTTGAAGAAGAACGTACTGGCGGCCAGGCAACTCTCGAAACGCGGAGGGGAAATCCTGTGCGAACTCAAGGGGAACCGGGTTTTTCTCCGCGGTCAGGCCGTCACCTTCATGACGGGAGAGATCGATCTTGCATCCTTTCATCCCCTCGGACATTTGCCCGGCAGACCCGTCCGGCACACACTTCCCTCATGAAAGGATCCCGAAAATGATCAGGGTCAATATTCTTTATCCCTTCAAGAAAAGGGGTCGCTTCGACCCCTGCATTACCTCGATACGCACATGCCGATGTCGATCGAAAAACTCGGCCAAGCCCTCAGGGGCGGAGAACCGTCCGGACCAGGCCACGTTCCGGTGCGGCCTCTGCGGATACTGCGATCATGCGGACGCGAATGCCGCGAAGAATATTCTCAGGGCGGGGCACGCCCGAAGCGCCTGTTCGCCGGGACAACCCGGCGAGTTCGTCGCCTGACCCTTCAGGCGGCGAATCGATCCCCGTTTTCAGTCCGGGGAGTTGGCAGGAAGGAATCCTCTTCCTTTCCGCTTTCGCGGCGAGCGAAGCGAAGAGGGAGGGGAGGATGTCAAGTTCGACTCCGTCGATGCCTTCATGACGGCATTTCTCCCTCATGCCGATGTGCTTCGGGGGATATGCCCAATTACACCGATAGCGAAC
>DAIEST010000069.1 GCA_027346125.1 Leptospirillum sp.
TCCGGAGACCGGCAAGAATCGTTCTGGCTTCGTCGAGCTTGTTCTTGCGGATATCCTGGCTTGCCCGGGACAACAGGGCGGAAGGTTCTTCCGTCCCGTTCGTGGCACAGGCGGAAAGGCCGGTCAGAATCAGGAGCATCACCGAAAGGAGGGTGCTCCGGGGGGTTCTGGTCATGAACGTCATTTCTGGCCGCATGGGGAAATCCTGGGGTATGGGTCAAAGGGTCGCTGTCCGCACTCCGTAAATGATACAAGGTATCACTTACGGAGTCAATTCCGGATCGGGATGGTCAGTTTCCCATGCGGGTTTCTTCCACAAACTGTTCGGTCGTGTCGCTGATGGCTCTTCCCTCCCGCCCCCGTCCCTCATGGATATAGAGCAGCGAGGGCTTGATTTCCTGTTGCGGCGGCGGGGGCGGCGACATTTCGTATCTGACCGGTTTCAAATGATCGGACAACTGCAGGTCCGGGTTGTATACGCTGTTGAACTTCCAGAGCATCTTGAGAAAGTTCGTCTGGCCGTGAAGCAGATGGCGCGCCACGATCGTCGCGGTTCCCTTGAGCGCCTGCCATCCGAGATGTTTCCTGTTGAGGATCTGCTGGGTTTTGACCAGTTCCCCGTAAAACTCCGGAAGCGGCAGGGCTGTCGGCAATACGGCGTGCTGTATGTCGAAGAGCCGGTAGTCTCTTGTCTGGAGTTCGCGCGACTCCGTTCGCCAGCTTTCTGTTCCGGGATAGGGCGTATTGATGCTGATGTTGACGATTTCCGGAATTTCCAGACACCAGTCCCGGACCGTCTCGAAGCGTTTTCGATCCCAGCCCGGGTCCGCGATCAGGTTGATCGCCACGGTGATTCCCAGAGATCGCGCGAACTCCAGGGCTTCGAAGTTTTTGCCCAGCGAGATCCGTTTCCGGTGGAGAGCAAGACCCTCGGCGTCGATCGCCTCGACGCCCAGGAACATGTACTTCATCCCCAGGCTTTTCCAGAATCTGAAGAGTTCCTTGTTGCGCAGAAGGACATCGCCCCGCGTTTCCAGATAATATTCTTTGCGGATCCCCTTCCTGAGGACGGCTTCCCCGATTTCATAGCCGTACTTGTCCTGAATGAAAGCCACATCGTCGACGATGAAAATGCCGGGTTCCCGGATGGTCTCCAGATCCTCGATGATCTTTTCCGTGCTGACTGTCCTGTAGCTTCTTCCGTAGAACGTCCACGCGCTGCAGAAGGAACAGTCCCAGGGGCAGCCCCTCGCGAATTCGATGGAAGCGCAGGGATCCAGAACCCCGATGAAGTACTTGTTCCGGTGGCGGAGAAGATCCCTGGCGGGCCGCAGGTCGTCCAGGCTTTCGACGAACATCGGCGGAGGGCCTTCTCCGTCAAGGGTCACCACTCCGGGAACCTTGAGGATTGACTTGCGGTCCCCCTCCGCCGCCTCCAGGAGTTTCACGATTGCCGCTTCCCCTTCCCCCTTCAGGATGCAGTCGATCTCTCCCCGGGCATGTTCGAGAAGGTCCTTCGCCACAAAGGAGGCACTGTGTCCTCCCGCAAAGAGGAAGCTTTCGGGGAGACGGGAACGGGTCAGTCTGGCCAGATCGATGACCTCGGGAACGTTTGCCAGGTAGTTCAGGGAGAAGCCCACGGCATCGGGTTTCCAGTGTTCGAGAATCTTGAAGTAGTCCTTGTGCGACTCTACCTGGAGGTCGATCAGCCGGACTTCGTGGCCGGCACGGCGGGCTGCCTGTGCCAACAGTTCGAGCCCCAGGGGTTCCAGACGGAGGTATATTTTCGTGTACATGAGCGGGCTTGGGTGGACGGCAAGAAATTTCATGGGTTCCCTCCTCCGAACAGGAATGGATTCAGGTTGAGCGCGCGGAATGGAGTATGCGTTCCGGAAAACCGTCCCCGGTTTTTTGTCCCCTCATCAAATTAGAGCATGAAACGGCCATGGAATCATGATACCCAAATCACGGATCCGGAGTTTCGATCGGGTCGACTTGGCAAATCTTCTCCGGTTTGTTCATGATACGGACGCATACTTAATGTGTTGAGGGTTTTTCCCGGTCGGATCCACCGTTCAAATCGCTAAGGAGAAACTGATATGGCACAGGAAATCATTCGGGCTACCTATACCATCACCGCTTCCGATATCCCGAAAGCCGCGGCTTTGATCGCCCGCGAGATGAGTCTCGGGGTCAAGAAGACCCATTACGAAAACCAGTCCACGAAGGGATTCGAAGCCCGGGTGGAAGGTGTTTCTGACCGTTCCAGAAAGGCGGTGCTGACGATCGATGTCCCCTGCCAGAATATCTCTTCCGTGTATGGCCTCCTCCTTTCCATCGCGGGAGAAATCAGTTGCCTGAACGTCCTGAAGACGATCGAACTGACGGATTTTTCCCCTCCGGACCCGATGGCGGACCGTTTGCCGGGCCCCGGTTTCGGCGCGGAAGGGATCCGCAGGGCCCGGGGAGGCGTTTCGCGGCCTCTTTTCATCACGGTGATCAAGCCCTCCCAGGGTCTTTCTCCCGTGGAGTATTCGAAGATCGCCTATGACAGCATGGTGGGTGGAATGGACGTCGTGAAATCGGACGAGCTTCTCCAGGAGCCGTTCGAACGGTACGTCGAGCGTCTTGAGAAGACACTGGAGGCGGCAAAACGGGCCGAAGAGGAAACCGGGGAACCCAAATGGGTCATGATGCATACCGTGGACTCCCCGTCCCGGATGCGGGAGCGGTTCATCGAAGGCGCCCGGCTGGGATCCCGGATCGCCATGCTGTCTCCCGCCGCTTCCGGCTTTCCGATGCTCGAAGAGCTCGCCCGGCTTGAAAAAGCGCCGATCATGGCTCATATGGCCATGTCCGGATGGCTCTGGCACCAGGACGGAATGTCTGTCCGCTCCTGGGCGAAATTCATGCGTCTTGCCGGCGCGGACATCATTCTTTACCCCGCGCTCCAGGGAACACTGAAAGCCCGACGTTCCGAACTGTCGGCAGTGAAGGAAGCCTGCGATGCGCCGATGGGGAAGGCCAGACGAAGTCTGATCGCCGTCGGAGGCGGAATGCATGCCGGGACGATGCCCGTTCACGCCAAAATGTTCGGTCCGGAGTTTGCCTATCTGTGCGGGGGCGGCGTCTGCGCCCATCCGGGAGGGGCCCGATCCGGCGGGAAATCGATCCGGCAGGCCTGGGAAGCGATTGAGGAAGGGATCCCGCTCGAGAAGTACCGGAAAACGCACAAGGAACTCGATCAGTCTCTGGATGCGTTCCGCACCTATGTCTGAACAGGAGAGCGGGACTGCCCTTCATTATTTCAGGCGTTCGAGGGTTTCCAGGGCGATTCCTGACGATTCGAGATCGGGTACGGCTCCCGGACGGGGACCGTACCCCCCGTGTCTTGTCCGGCATTCGTCCACAAAATTCCGGACGGCTTCCGGGTAGCGGGTCGGGAGCCCTCCGGTTTCCGATATCCGTGTCCCCCACCAGACCGTTTCCAGTGTCGCCATCCGGCTGTCCGGGGTCAACCTGAACCCTGTGACCGGATCCTGAAAAGCCTCCCACTGCGTTTGGAGGAACTGCTCCGTTGCGATTTCCAGAAGGCGGAGCGATTCGAGCGTGTGGCCGAGACCCGGCAGATCGGAGGGCTTCCGGATCAGGGATGGCATCCTGTCTTCCAGAAATGACCGGATCCGTTTCCGTCCGTCCGGACTTTTTCCGATCCCGGCGGTTTCAAGCCGGAGCCAGAGGTGGCATTCCTTGAGACGACCTTCTTCTTCGAAAAAAGAGCGGTCCGGCGGAAAAAGCCGTTCAGCCGCATCGTCGAGAAAGGAGGACAGGTCCGGGAGAGTGCCTTCGAGGGCGATGAACGACCTGATCAGATGGAAGACGCATTCGATATCTCCCTCTTCCCGGGTTTTTTTCGAAATCGATCGAAGCCAGGCCAGCGTTGTGTCGGGTTCCGACGGAGGACGCTGGAGCAACCGGAAAATCCGGATCGCCCAATCGGTATCCTTGACGGATGGAACTCCGATGTCTTCAGAGAGAATGGACGAGTAGGCGCCGTTTTTCATGCGCCGGCTCCGGACGTATTGCTCCGGCCCGGGAGCTTCGGGAGAAACCGTTCGTTTCGGATGCCGCTCGCCCATTTCAGGACTTCCTCTCCTGTTCCTGCCGATGATCCCCGGGATTTTCGGCACAGTGTCTACCGGAAAGAGTCTTCTGTCCCTTGCCCGATTCTTCCCGTCTTTTTTTTGTGATCCAGCAGTTCCATGTAAACTCCATGCATGTGGATGAAGTCCCGGATGCCGTAGATCATGATGGCCAGAGCCACAAGAAGGGCCAGGAACCCGGCAATCTGGTAGACGTCGAAATGGGTCTGGTGAAAGAACCGGATGAGGGCCAGTCCGGCGATCAAAAGGCCGACAGCGGTCCGGACATAGGCGAGAAGGGTCCGTTCGTTGGCCATGATTGTCCGGTCAACGGCAAGATAGTCCGCGATTCCCATGGATTGTTCCGTTTCCTTTTCTCCATACCGGACTCTCCTCATGAATGCTCCTTTCTGCGTTTCCTGGGCGGGATTTGTCGTGGACTGTCCGTCTCCGCTATCCGGGGGACACCTCCTGGAAGCTGTTTCCTTCGAGAAGCCTTCCGATAATGCGCGACAGGACCTTTTGGGATCGTGGATAGGGAAGGGACGCGAATCCGTTCCGGACGGTGTATGCGGGGTCCTGTCCGGGGCCCAGAATCCACAGCAGAAACTTCCTGATGCTGCCCATCGTTTGCCCGTCGATGTTGGTATCGATCAGGCAATACTCGAAGTTGGCATCGGGATATGCCTCCTTGCCGGAGATGTTCCAGACGATCGACCGGTCGAACCCGTAGGGAAAGTCCGGCCTGACAAAGGCGGACAGGGCGGCATTCTGCAAGGTCCGGGGCGAGGGGATCACAAAGAAGCCGTCCCTGTTTTCAAGGGCCATGGAAGGAAGATGGGCTTTGTCGGCCCATGAGAGTCCCGCATAACCGACCGCTCCCGGTGTGTTCCGGACCGACCGCACGATTTCCTCGCTCCCCCTGACGCCGAGACCGGATATCCCTTTTGGATTCTTCTTCCGGCCGACCGTGTCGGACCACTTGCGCGAAGTCCGGGACAGGTAGTCTGTCAGGACAAATGTGGTGCCCGACGGGTCGGAGCGGTGGATGGGCCTGATGGCAAGATGGGGAAGGCCGATTCCCGGGTTCAGGGTTTTCAGGGACGGATCGTCCCAGTATCTGATGACCCCCAGGAAAATGTCGGCGAGGGTGGGTCCGTCGATGTTCAGGGGCTCTTTGGACGGGAGTCCGGGGATGTTGTAGAGGATCTGGGCATCTCCGACGGCGACCGGGACGGCGATGAGATTCGGGTATTTCCTGCGGAGATTTGTGGTGAGATAGGCATCCGATACACCGATCGAGACGTTTCCTCTTCCGGCGTTCCGGATGCCGGCTCCGGAACCGTCGCTCTTCATTTCAAGATGGATGGAAGAATGACTTTTTTCATAGGCGCGGATCCACGTTTTCGCGAGAGGCGCCATCATGGTGGATCCGGAGAGCGTGAGCGTGTCGGTGGAGCGGCCGATGGGGGGAGATAGAAAAAAGACAAAAAATCCCGAGAGGATCCCCGCCAGACAAATTGCCAGTTTGGGCCTTCCGTTTGTTTGCGATGGATTTCCCAGCCGATTGGCCATTCTTCTTCCTTTCCCGTTCAGATCATGGTGGACAGGCGCCTGGATCAGGAAGGGACAAATCTCTCCGAATCATCCCAGCACAGAGAGAACATTGCAAGACTGCACGGATTTCAGGGGCGGTCTCACGACTGGCAGGGGACATCATCTTTTAAATTGATCCGGCTCTTTTTTGCCCGTTGCCCGGAAGATCCGGTTCGGGGGAAGAGCGAAGTCCTGGAGAAAGAGGATGGCCACGAGGAGAACCCCGGCTGCGATCAGAAAACGGGAAGTCAATGGCTCCCCGAGGAAAATGATCGAAAGCATTGCTCCAAGAAAGGGAGAGAGTCCAAACCAGGCGCCGGTGCGGGAAACTCCCAGGATCCGGATGGAGCGGAGGAAGAACACGAGACTCAGTCCATAACCCAGCGCGCCTACCCCGAGGGCTGTGAGGACAATCGTCGCGGAATGCCGGGAGGGCTCGAACCTCCAGGCAAGAGGCAGAAGAATCAGCGAGGACCCGATCCCCTTCCAGAGAGTCAGCACCAGCGGATTGATCCCGGTCAGAAATCTCAGGAGATTGGTGTCCAGTGCCCACAGGAACGCGGCCGACAGGAACAGGAACGCTCCGCTCAACCCATTCCCCGCTTCCTGGAGGGAAATAATCCCGCAACCCAGGGATCCCAGGGAAACCCCGACGAGAAGTTTCCTGGTCATCGTCTCCCGGAAGAGAAAGTGAGCGATGATGACGGTAAAGACCGCTTCGGCATTCAGGAGGAGACTGCCCCGGGAAGCCGGGAACCGGGTGAGCCCCACGATCAGGAAAATCGGGGCGATGGCGCCTCCGATCAGTATCGAGGCGGCCAGGGAAAGTTTTTCGGTCCTGTTCAGCGTGGCGAAAGAGAGAAATTCCCGGGGGGAGCGGGGTCCCATCCCGAGGCCGGGAAAGAAACCGGGCAGGATTCCCAGGATTGAGCCCGCATAAAAGAAACCGGCGAGCCAGAGCGGAGAAACCGTCTGTGCCAGAGGTTTTGAGAGCGGGGTCGACAGGCCGAACAGAAAAGCTGCGGCGAGAGCCCATCTCAGGGGTTTCTTTTCCGCCGGCCCGGGGGGACTCACCTCCCGTCCTCGGGGAAGGGGTGATCCGCCAGAGTCTGGTAACGATCTTCTGTCCGGGATGGGGACGGAACGCTCTTGTAAAGCCTGACCCCTTTCCAGAGCGGAGGATGTTGCCGGAAGAGCGCGCGGAGGGACTCCGAGAGGGATTCAAGGGCCTGGGGATCCAGTCGGGCATTTCTGGCGAGCGTGAGATGGGGCCAGAATGGCCGGAACTGCTCCATGGGAAGAAGTGTTCCCGAGAGCGTTCTGGAGGTCTCTTCCGCTTTCATCCAGAACGGAACCGTCCGGTCGAACGTGATGGCCAGAAGACGCCGGTCCCGTCTCCAGTGAATTTCAGCGGTCTGGCGGCGATGGTCGGGGACGAGAGGGGAAAGCGCCTCTTGCAGTATTCTGGCGGAATCTTTCCAGAGGGCAAAGGTTTTTTCCTCCTGCTCTCCTCCGAACAGAATCGTGAGATGGAGATCGTGCGGGTTCATCCAGGTTCCTTGAATGGCTTCTGTGCGGGTTTGCCTCAACGAAACAAATTGCAGGGCTGTTTCCGGGTACAGGTAAAGACCCAGAAAGACCCGGGAAGCGGGAGAGGATCCCGGACGGTTGTCGGTCGACGGCATTGTCCTTCTTTCGTCCTCCATTCTGGCACAGTTCGATCCGGGAGGCCTCCGGCCGGGCCCGGGCTGTCGGAAACGGATGGCAGGATCCTTGACAGATTGTTTTCAGACCGAAGCGGTGGGGTCTTCAAGAGGACAGTCCGGATGGAGGTTCTCCAATGAATAGGGATCAGAAACCCATGACCGGCATGAATCCGAATCCCAGTCCCATTCCTGTGGAAGGAGGGGGGGAGGGAGTCCGGACATGAAGATGCCGGGCCCTTATGACAGGAATCTTTTCCTGTTGTCCGGACAGGTTTGGCATCTCCTGGGGGTTCTGGACCACGCCGATGACCTCAACGGTTCTCCCCGGAGCGTACAGATTCGGACGAAGAGGCTGGTCGGTGACGATCATGAAATGTCCTTTCGGGGGACGATGGAGGTCGGGATGGTAAGTCTTTCCGAGAGGATAGGACTGGACGTATATCCGGCTCAGGATTCCCTTGCGTTCGACCATGTTGATGACCCCCCCGAGGATGACCGTTTTACCCACATAGTCCCCGGGGTATTCGATCAGTCTGTCGAGACTGACGGAACGGTCCGTCGACTGGATTTGGGAAGAGGGAAAAGGGGCATTCCCCGCACAGGAGGACAAAAAAAGTGCGAGACCGCACACGAACGGGACGATCCTTCTTCGGACAGATCGTTTCAATGGAGCATGCATGTTATCTCCCGGTTTCCGGAACCGATCCGGAGATCGCTGGCGCTTTGAGGCAATCGGTTGCACGTTGGACATCTCTTTTCCCCGATTCCGGGATCTGTCCGGGATCGGGGCCATCCCGATACAATCCACAAAAAGCCGTCGGGCCGTCAATGGGACTGTGATCAAAACATTGCGTGATTTGAATCATCGTACCAATTTCTGTTTTGTCTATAGTCTGTGAAGTCTGTTCTAACATTAGCAGATTTGGTTGGGTGGTTGAGGGGTTTTTCCGGGTCATGGGGATTCTTCTCAAATCCTGATGGTTTTGGTCAATCGGTCAAGAGGTGTTTAAAGAAAGGGTATCAAGATGACATTGAAACGTGCTGTTTTATCGATGGCGGTTTTTCTTGGACTGTCTGTTTATGCCGCGAACGATGCGTTTGCCGCCGATCCTGCCTCCGTTCAGCCTACCGCTTCTCCTCTCTCCTCCTCTTCCCCGGTCGGGTTTCAGGGACGTCTGATGGGGGGGCTGGATGCAGGCATCGCCATCCCGTCGCAGGCCATTACGCCTTCTGCTCAGTCGATCGAAGGGCCTGCTGTTCAGGGGAATGTGTTTTATGGTCTGACAGACAGCGTTCTTGTCGGACTGGAGCTTGGATGGTACCAGACCGGGTATTCCCCTGCCGGAAGATTTGCGGGAAATCTGGGAGATGTTTATATGATTCCCACCGTTGAGATCCGGGGCCAGCAGGATGGCGCATGGTCCCCTTATCTGTCCTTTGGACTGGGTGCCAACCTGAACATGTTTTCCGCCAGCGAGCCGGGTCTTTCGATCTCGCCGACCGATACGCTCGCAACGCGGTTTGCCATTGGGGACGATTATTTCATGACGCCTCACTTTGCTCTGAACATGGAGCTTTCCTGGCTCATGAACACCGGCATGTGGACAGAGACCTCTCCCGGAGGAGCCGTTTCAGGATCCACTTTCAACAACAGTGCCGTCTTTTTGATGGCCGGGGTTCATTTCCTCTAATACTCGGGGCCCGATGCCGTCTGCCGGTACATGAAGCCTGCCGGGATGCAGGCTTCATCGGCAAAGGGGGCGACCGCTGTCTGCCAGGAACAGGATTTCCATCGAGGAACTTCGCTCTTTCATGTTTTCCGCTTTTCTGCCCCGCCATGATGTGATTCCCCATCCGGAAAAGGTATAATCGCAGCCATTCGGGGTGTCGTGTTGAAGGGGGATCGGAAGGGGTCGATGGGAAACAGTGTGAAATACGGGGTCAGGGGGGTCTGGGCCGTCATTGCGTTCCTGCTGGGAGGGCTCCTGTCCACTCCTTCATGGAGCGAAACGCTTCCCTCCCTGGGAGGTGGCGACGGGTGGCTCAATTCGGCCCCTCTCACTCGCGCGTCCTTGTCGGGGAAGGTCGTTCTGGTCGATTTCTGGGAGTATACCTGTGTCAATTGTGTCCGTACGTTTCCGGTCCTCAGGAGCTGGTACCGGAAGTATGCTCCAAAGGGGCTGGTCATCATCGGGATTCATACGCCCGAGTTTACCTTCGGCCAGATCCGCTCGAATGTGGAAGCGGCGGTGACCCGGTTCGGACTCCGCTATCCCGTCGTCCTGGACAACCGGATGGTTCTCTGGGATCGCTTCCGGAACCATTACTGGCCTGCCGAATATCTTTATGACCGTAACGGTCGCCTTCTCTATCACTCGATCGGTGAGGGGGATTATGATGTCATGGAATCCCGGATCCGCTCGGCGCTGGCGCTTTCGGAAAAGGAGTCCGGCCCTGAAGAGGTGGCCGATTTTCCGATGGGGATGACGCACGAGCTTTATGCGGGGACACAACGTGGGACCCTCCCGGACGGTACGGCAGTCGGTGCCTCCGGACAAACGGAGCGGTTCGTTGCGGGAGCGCCCGTTCCGGACCGACTGAACCCTCGTGGAGACTGGAAGGTCTCCGGGGAGTCTATCGCCCCCGCTCCGGCCCCTTCCGGGATCCGTTCCGAGCTTCTTCTTCCTTATCATGCGGCCGGGGTTCATCTTGTCATGCGGCCGGTCGGAGCGGGTCCCGATCGTGTCGAGGTTCTTCTCGACGGTCATCCTGTCCCCCGTTCCGCTGCGGGGGGAGATATCCGTTACGACAGCCGGGGTCAATCGTATATTCTGGTGCATAAGGCCCGGATGTACGATCTGACGAAACATCAGTCGTTCGGATCCTATCTTCTCGATCTTGTTCCGGCAGGAAAGGGCCCTGAATTTTATTCCGCCACCTTTGATCCCCATTAAAGACATTCATTTTCCACCAGACCAGGGAGTTTTGATGGCGGCCCATACGGAATATCTGTTTTTCGAGACCGGACAGTCGAGGGAATACATCCGGATCACCGGACGGATCCGGGAAATTGTCGGCCGGTCGGGGATCCGGGAAGGGATGGTGCTGGTTTCTGCCATGCATATTACCGCCGGCGTCTACGTCAACGACAACGAGTCCGGGTTGATCCAGGACATCGATGAATGGCTTGAAGGTCTTGCTCCTGCCGGCCGGAACTACCGGCATCATCAGACGGGAGAGGACAACGGCGATGCCCACCTGAAAAGCCTCCTGATCCACCATGAAGTGATCGTTCCGGTCACGGAGGGAAAGCTGGATCTGGGTCCCTGGCAGGAAATTTTCTATGCGGAGTTTGACGGACGACGCAAAAAAAGGGTTGTGGTCAAGGTTCTGGGAGACCGATGAACTCCTCTCGCCTTTACAGGCTGTTCAAGGTGGAGTGCCCCTCCTCCCTGGCGGGAGATCTCTCGGACTGGCTGGCGCAGGCGACGGGACAGCCGGTCGTCGAAGAGATGCGCCGGGGCCGGTCGGTGCTGTCCGTCTCGGTGGATCGGATGGAGGAGATCTCCCGACTCCTGTTGTCCGAAGGAGCCCGTTCCCTGGGGGGAGAGGTTCTTCCGGAAGAGATACTGTCCGACGGGGACTGGGAAAACCTTTGGAAAACCCAGGGGTTCCAGTCTTTCAGGGTGAACGGGTGGCTCTCTGTCGTTCCGGAATGGGAAACCGGTTCTGTGGCATCGGGTCCGGCCATCCGCATTCACCCGCATCTGGCGTTCGGGACAGGACTTCATGAAACAACGGGAAGGTGCCTCTCCCTTCTCGTGGATCACGTTCCGGCGGATCCCCGCTCCGGGCCCGTTCTTGATTTCGGTTCCGGTACGGGGATCCTGGGCATTGCCGCGTTGGTTCTGGGATACGGGAACCGTCTTTTTGCGGTCGACGATGATCCCCTGGCGGTGGAATCCACCGAAGCGAATCTTGCACTGAACGGATTTTCCCGGGTGGCGCATGTCTATGACCGGTTCGATCCCCTTTTTCGCGTGATTTCGGATCAGAAGATCCTGTTTCCCCTGATCCTGGCCAACGTGACGGGGAACGTGATCAGGCATTTTCTTCCGGAATGGTACGGGTTGCTTGCTCCCGGAGGGATCCTGATCCTTTCGGGGATCGCCACGAGGGAGCTGGACCGGATTCTCGCCCTGTGTCCGCCTCCCGTTTCCGTCCATCGGGAACGCCGGTTTCATACCCTTCTGCTGAGGAGAGCCCTGTAATGCCAACCCCGGTCGAACATCTGAGGAGAATGCTGGCCAATCCGGTCTGTCTGGCGCTGGATGTTCCGGACTGGGAAAGGGGCCGTTCCCTGCTGGATCTGCTGGAGCCCCGTCCCGGAATGGTGAAGATAGGGCCTGTGCTTTATATGCGTGAAGGCCGCCGGGTTTCCGAATGGCTGGAGAATACGGATCGTCCCGTTTTTCTGGACTTCAAGTGGCACGACATTCCCCATACTGTCGGTGAGGCGGTCGCGGGAATCCCGGGGCATGCGGTCCGGATGGTCACCGTTCACGCCCAGGGTGGAGCCAGGATGATCGCTTCCGCCCGGGAAGCGGCGGAGCTCAAGGGATCGGATCGGCCTCTTGTCGTGGCCGTTACCCTTTTGACCCATCTGGATGCAATGGAACTGGCAAAGCTTGGGGTTCACGATCGCTGGAAAGAGGTGCAGAAGCTCGGGAGTGTCGCGCTGGCATCCGGTGCGGACGGACTGGTCATGTCTCCGGGAGATCTTGTCCAGGCCCGGCTAGAATGGGGACCGTCTCCATTCTTTGTGACTCCCGGGATCCGGTTCGAGACACAGACTTCCCCCCGGAAGCCGGCAGACGATCAGGTATTGGCGGAAACCCCCGAGACAGCCTTGAAAAAAGGATCGGATCTCCTCGTCGTGGGGCGACCCATCCTTGAGAGCCCACAGCCTTCGGAAGTTCTTGGGGCACTGATCCGGATGTCCCGAACCGTCTAGGCTTCCCGGACATCCTTTTCGCCGCGTGTCCAGAATTTCTGGAATTCGTCGAGGTGGGTCAGGGTGGACAAGTCCTTCATCCGGTCGACGAACAGATGTCCCCTGAGGTGATCGGTTTCATGCTGCAGGACCACCGCCGGAAAATCCTCCCATTCAAGCACAAGCGTTTCGCCGTTCCGGTCAAGGGCCTCAAGTTTCACTGCCCGGGAACGGGTCACCTTCCCCCGGAGATCGTCGACGGAGAGGCATCCCTCCCAACCGGTCCGGGTTTCCCGGGACATGTACTTGAAGACGGGGTTGACCAGGACGAGAAGCGGAATGGGGGGAGCGTCAGGATACCGCTCGTTTTCCATCGATTCGATGACGACGACCTGTTTGGAGACGTGGACCTGTGGAGCGGCCAGCCCCAGCCCGTCGCTGTCCCGCATGGTTTCGACCATGTTGTCGATGAAGGTCTGGAATTCGAGTGTTTCAAGTTCCTTGGGGGAAACGGGCTCCGCGATCTTCCTGAGGATCGGGTTTCCCATCTTGGCTATCTTCAAAAGGGCCATCAGAACTCGACTCCTTTCTGGGCCAGTATTCCCTTGTCGAAGGGATGTTTGATCGCTTTCATTTCTGTCACCAGATCCGCGCGCTCGATCAGTTCGGGATGTGCGTCCCTTCCCGTGAAGACCAGGTGGAGGGATTCCGGTTTCTCGTCCAGGAGCTTGTGGATCTGTTCCATGTCTACATAATGATATCTCATGGCCACGTTGATTTCATCAAAGATGACCATGTGGTATTTTCCGGACAATGCCTCCCCGGCACCGTAAGCGAATGCTTTCTGTGCCACTTCCCGATCCCGGACGGGATCTTTTGTGTCCCAGGTAAACCCTTCTCCCATCGGGCGAATGGTGAGAATTCCTTCAAACCGTCTGGCCGCGTCCAGCTCCCCGTAATGCCAGGATCCTTTGATGAACTGAACCATCAGGACGGGATATCCGTATCCGGCGGCCCGGAAGGCCATGCCCAGGGCTGCGGTGGTTTTGCCTTTTCCGTTTCCGGTGTGGACGATGACCAGACCTTTCTGGCTTTCTTCGGGAGGGGTCATGGCGCAGCCCGTTTGGCCAGACGTTCGCCCGTGTGGATGTCATATTTTCTCTGATAGCCTCTCGGGGTCACCATGCGGTTCTGGAAGATTCTGGTCTGGGAATTCCCGACGAGAATGGTGGTCAGCATGCCGATGGGGTGGGTCAACATCTCGGAAAGATTGGAGAGAACGATAGACTCCCCTTCCCGCATGGCGCTCTTGACGATTCCGACGGGAGTTTCCTGTGGGCGGTATTGCAGAAAGATCTCCCGGGCTTCTTCGATCTGTCGGACTCTCTTGGAGGATTTCGGGTTGTAGAGAGCGACGACAAAATCGGCCTGGGCCGCTGCATGAAGCCGTTTCACGATGATCTCCCATGGGGTCAGGAGATCGGAGAGGCTGATCGACGCGAAGTCGTGCATGAGAGGAGCCCCGAGCACGGATGCGCAGGCCGAGAGGGCCGTGACTCCCGGGATCACTTCCACGGTGATTTCGCTCCCTGTCCATCCCCTGTCCGACAGAACCTCGAAGGCGAGTCCGGCCATTCCGTAAATCCCGACATCTCCGCTTGAGACCAGGGCGACGGCCTTCCCCTGGTAAGCCAGATCCACTGCAAGGGAAGCCCGTTCGATCTCTTCGGTCATCCCGGTCTGGATGATTTCTTTTCCGGTGATCAGTGGCCGTACAAGATCGATATAGGTCCGGTAACCGATAATGCATTCGGCTTCCTCGATCGCTTTCCGTGCCCGGAAGGTGAGGTGTTCTTCAGAACCGGGGCCGAAACCGACGAGCAGAAGTTTCCCCCCGGAGTTTTGCGTCTGTGTGCTGTCCTTCTCTGACATCGACTGGATTCCTTCTATGATGGACTGTCAGTGGCAGGAGCGGGGTCCGGCAGGGATGGAACCCATTCCGCCACCGACAGGGTGGCATTTTCCGATTTTGTTTTGGGAACGAGAAGACGGATTTCCCCTCCCGAAAACGGAGGATTTCTCCTGAGCGCCAGGAGTGCTGCCGGTTCCGCGACGCCCGGAGTTCCCACATGGGATTCGACCATGCGGGAAGGGTTGGGAACCTGTACCGCGGACAGTTCCTCTTTGGTAAAGGTTACCAGGTTTCTGTCCATTATTTTGGCCGTTTCCAGGATTCCTTCCTCATCGCTTTTGAGATCGATCGAGGCAAAACGGAGGATCGAATCAGTGGAAAGACCATGCCGGGCGAATGTGTCCCGGAGAAGCGTCCGGATCTCTTCCCGGGATGTTCCGCGGTTGCAGCCGATCCCGACGGTGAGTGTCCGGGGACGGATGATGACATGGACCGGGAGCGTGTCCGTACGGGGTTCGATGCGGGTCGAGATCAAGACTGCCGCGCGTGCGGCAGGGAGGGGATCCGGCCATTGTTCATGAGAGAGAATGTTCGGTTTCAGGGTTCCGGAGAGGGACGGGACCGGAATCCGTTCCGGATTCAGGATAAGGACTTTGTCTCCGTCCACGATAGCGGAACTGACCCGTTTCAGAAGTTCGAACGGCATCAGATCCGCTCCGATTTCCTTTGCCATCAGGTCGGGGGCGATCGTTCCCGTCACGTCTGTTCCGGTGGTGATCACCGGAATGGCTCCGATCGTGTCCGCGACTTCCCTTGCCAACTGGTTGGCTCCTCCGAGATGTCCGGAAAGGAGACTGATGGCGAATTTCCCGGAGACGTCCACAACGACGATTCCCGGATCGTATTTCTTGTCCTGGATCAGGGGAGCGATCGTTCGGACGACAATTCCCAGTGCCATGATCAGAACGATTCCGTCATATCGGGTGAAGAGATCCGGGAGGAGATTCTTGACGACCCCATCGAAGGATCGGATGTCGGGATCGTCTGGACCCGCATATCGTTCGGAGACGTAGAGGTCTGCGTGAAGGGGGGCTTTGAGTTTTCGGGCCAGTGCGAGACCCGGTTTGGTGATGGTAATGATGGCCCGTCGTTCTTCGGGCCCGGGCGCCGGGGTCATCATTTTTCAGCCTCCGGCACTGTCATTCCGGAGAGATCGAGACTCATGATCCATACCGGATTCAATGCTTCGATGCGATGGAGCCCGATCAGTGGTTTTCCCCGTCCAATCTGGACCTGGCAGAGATCGGGCTCGATTTTCATGGTTCGGGCCCAGGAAAGGGCTTCCGCAATATTTTCAAATGTCGCAAGGTTCAGGACGATGATTCCGTCAGGAGGAAGGACGGATCGCGCATGATCGAGCAATGGAGCCATTTTTCCTCCGGAACCCCCGATGAAGACCCGGTCGGGTTTCGGTGATACCGGAAGGAGTTCCGGCGCCTTTCCGTGAATGGTATGGAAACGCGATGCGACACCGAAGGTCTCGATATTCTTGAGAAGACAGTCGTAGTCTTCCTTGTCTTTTTCGATCGCCACGACGGTGAGATCCCCGACGAGCCGGGCCGCTTCGATCCCGACCGAGCCGGATCCCGCTCCGATATCCCAGAGAACCTGTCCGGGGCCAAGACTGAGTTTCGAGAGGGACAGGACGCGGATTTCCGATTTTGTAATCAGCCCTTTTCTTGGAACTGTGAACATGAACTGGTCGTCAGGAATGCCAAACAGGGGAAGTTTCATTGGTGTGGGCCTCATGTATCCAGTGTCATTACGACAATATTCAGTGCTGAAAATAACGTTGACCTGACTGTTTCGAGTGTATCCGGGAGAAACATGGATACATTTTCGCCCGGAAGTCCGATATTCTCAACAACCCAGAATCGGGTCGGCGTTTTCCCGGTCTTGAGGAGCAGATCGAGAATTGATGAAGGACCGCCGGGACCATTGGTATAAAATGCCAGAAGGCCATTGCCCTTCAGCATCGGAACGACGGTGTCCGCATTCCGGCTGTGGATCGATCCGACCCGGGCATGTTCCCACGGCATCCGGAGAAGTGAGAAGGCGCGCTGGACAAGTGTGGTGGCCGGGAAAAAACGCAGTGCCTCCGGTTCCAGTTCTTTCAGGAGCCGCGAGCCGATTCCGTAGTACAACGGGTCCCCCGAAGCCAGGACGATGGCGCAGTCTCCTCCTCCCCTCCCCTCCAGGAACCCTGTTTCGAACGTCTTCAGGCGCCCGACGAGAGAGTCGATATCCGAACGGATCTCAAAACGCTCGAGAGGATCGGGAAGCGGTCCGGAAAGCGTTCCAAGATGTCGGGCTCCCCCCGCCAGCAAGCGGCATTTTGAGAAGGCGTCCAGAAATCGCGGATCCTGTGTGTCGAGTCCCTCGGGTTCCATGCCGATTACGAGAATCGGGGGCTCAGGGTGTTTCTGCATACCCGATCTTGTTTCCCTTGAAGTCTGTCAGCAGGACGCCGATCGATGGCGGGTGCCGGGAAATGCGAGAGAGATGATGGAGAATCCGGTCGCAGATGGCCTGGAAAAAGGCCGGAAAATTGGCTTCGGTCGCTAGTTCTCCTGCATGACGGGCCGTATTGGCCTTCTGGATGGCTTCGACAAGGGAGGCTGGCGCTCCGGCTTCTTCCGCGAGGTTTCCCAGAAACCGGAAATCGACCTGTGAGCCTGCGGCATGTGTCTGTGTGACTCCGGTGGCAAGTTTGGAAAATTTGCCCATGAGTCCGGCCATGATGATCTTCCTGACGGAACGCTTCCCCGCTTCCTTGACAGAAAATCCGGAAAAGTCACCGATCTGGATGAACGCCTCTTCGGGGAAGTCCGGGAAAATCCCCTGCGCAAACTTTTCGCTCTGGCCGCCGGTTGTCAGGACCAATGTGCTGATTCCCCGGGCGATGGCAACGTCCATGGCCTGGGTGATGCTGGCCCGGTAGGCGGCTGTACTGAAGGGGACTACGATTCCCTTGGTCCCGAGAATGGACAGGCCTTCGAGGATTCCCAGACGGCTGTTCAGTGTCTGCTTCGACAGTTCCTCTCCGTTCGGGATGGAGACGGTCACCTCCAGTCCGGCCTGGTGCCATCCGAACCGATGGGTGGCCCATTCCAGGATTTCTTTCTGCATGGCGTTGAATTCCTGTTCCATGGATCGGCGGGGAACCGGATTGATGGCGGGTTCTCCCACAGGAATCCCCAATCCCTGTTTGGAGATCCATCCTACCCCGGGTCCGCGGTAAAAGCGGATTCCCTCTTCCGGAACAAGTCTGACCGTGGTGATGATTTCTGCGCCATGGGTGCAGTCCGGATCGTCTCCCCCGTCCTTGATGATGGACGCCATGGCCTTTGCCGGATCGTCCGGATCCAGGACAGAACGATGGAGAGAAAAGCGGGCTTTCCGTCCGATCGGCAGCGTCACTTCGACCGAATCCTGCGTCCGGTTTTCCAGAAGGCTTCTGAGACAGGCCTTGACTCCTGCCTGGGCGCAGGCTCCCGTTGTGAATCCGGTTCTCAGTTTCTTTCGGTCTGTTGAAGATTCCAATCCGGTCTCTCCGAGTGTTTTCTGTGCAGAAACATCATGCGGTTGGATCTAAGGTCCAGAAAGTTTGACAACATGGAATCAGGGACTTATATCCTAGTCCGAATCTTTCCGGCTCTTCAAGCGGACGGTCCTTTTTCAAGGCCATTCGAGAAGGATTTTTTTCCTGTTTCCGGGCAAGAGGGACCCCCACTCCGGATAATGGGGGAATGAGGAGAGTCTTGACCGGATGGTGCGGTAATCCGGCATGTTCTGTTCGACCTGGTTCCAGAATGCCTTCGAATGATCGGGATGCTGCATGTGGGTGAGTTCGTGAAGCACCAGGTAGCCGATGCATTCGGTCGGGTGACCCATCAGAAACCATGAGACGGAGAGACGGCCTTTGCGGGACATGCTGCCCCATTGGGCCCGGGTCGTCCGGACCGATACTTCCGTGGGCGAGAGCCCTGTTCTCCCGGCCCAGAACATGAGTTCCGAGAGGATGCGGCGGGCCAGACGGTCGAAGAGCCACAACCGTATCTCTTCCTGGAATCCCCCGATTTCCGGAACCGGACCCTCGAGAACCAGGCAGTTCCGGACGGGATCGTGGTAAAGATTCGGTCTTTCTCTTTCGATCCAGTGGAGGAAGAGGGCCTTGCCTCCAAACGGAATGGACCCCAAAGACAGCTCATCGTCCCGGACGGCCGGCGGAATTTCTGGTTGTCTCATCCGTTCCCGGTCTTTTTTCCGACGGAGGATCCACCTGCAGTGTTTTTTCAGGATGCGTGTCGCTTCCAGCGGTGATGTTCCACGTGGAACGTTCAGGAGCGGCAACTCCTGATCCCAGCGAATGGAATAAGAGTGCCGATTGGGATTTATCCGGATGATGACTGGCTGAATTGAGCCATCCGGGAGGAGGAGGGAATGGGAATCCATCTTTTAAACGTGACCTTTTTTGGTGGGTGAGTCAAGATTTATTGACGTAAAGGGAGATGATCTGATACTCTCCGTGGGTTCTGGATAAGGAGGTAACATGAGCAAGGTTTCAGTGATTTTAAAAGAGGATGTCGAGAAATTGGGTCAGGCCGGAGACCTCGTTCAGGTTTCTCGCGGCTTTGCCCGCAACTACCTCATTCCGAGAAGCATCGGGGTCGAGGCGGACAGCCAGAATATGGCATTTGTCGAACAGCAGAAAAAGCTTGCCAGGGAGCGCGCGGAAAAACTGCGCAAGGTTCTCCAGGAACTTTCAGAGCGTCTCGGATCTCTTGAGCTTTCTCTTCCGGTCAAGGTCGGAGAGAATCAAAAGATGTTCGGATCCGTTACTGCTCATGATATCGTGGAAGCCCTTTCAAAGCAGGGGATTTCTCTTGACAAAAAGCAGATCCATATCGAGAAGCCCATTCGGGAGATCGGAACTTTTGAAGTGGAGATCCGTCTTTCCGATGGTGTCCGCTCCAAGACCGTCCTCAATGTCCATCCCGAATAAGGATGGGTCCGACGATCATTTCTTGGAATTGTTCAATTTTTTCATGGAGTCAGCATGTCTATTACATTTAAGCCCAGCAACCTGCGCCGGAAGCGCACACACGGATTTCTGAAAAGGATGTCGACTCCCCAGGGCCGTGCTGTCATCAAGAGACGTCGTGCCAAGGGTCGACACCGTTTGACCGTGTGATTGAGAACAGAAGCCTGCGTTGAAATGGGTTCCCCTGACCAGGTCCCAGATACAGGATCTCATCAATCTGCCGACACAGAAGATTCCCCTTCCGGAGTGTGTCATTTTCTATAAGCCCCAACCAGAGCTGCGGGTCTCGTTCCTTGTTGGCCGGAAGCTGGGAAAGGCCCATGAGCGGAACAGGATGCGCCGCAGGTTAAGAGAGGCAGTGAGGCTTTCCTGCGTTCTTGAAAGCGGGTTCTGGATTATTATGGGACGCAAACCTGCGCGCGATACCCTGTTCGACAAACTTCTGGGCGATGTCCGGGACGGGCTTTCAAAGGCAAAGGCATGGGAAACGCGATCTCCTCTCTGATCAGGAGCTACCAGCGGTGGATTTCTCCTTTTCTTCCACCTGCCTGTCGTTTTTCGCCTACCTGTTCCGAGTATGTTCGCGTTTCTTTTCTGAAATACCCGTTCTGGACTGCCTTTTGGAGGTCCGGGGTACGGATCCTGAAATGTCATCCTTTTCATCCGGGTGGGCTGGATCCTCCGTGAGAATCTGAAACCATACATCCTGAATTCCCCGAAAGGTCCATACGGTTATGTGGAAGCGCTTACTTCCGGTTGCCCTTATTGTTATCTCCTTCAACCTGATTCTCTATTATTTCTGGGGACCCCAGAAGCGTGAACAGCACGCGGTAACGGGTAAGCAGTCCCTGTCGGCCCTTTCTCTTCCGATGGTCAACGATCTTTATACGCACACGGTGAGTCTCGGAAATGGAGATGTCGACTGGAGCCTTTCCCTGAAAACCGGGCAGATTGCCAAGTGGACCCTCAAGCACTATCACCATTCTTCCAACCATGAACCTCTTTCGCTGCTGTCGACCAAGCCGGGCTATGCGGGTATGGGCCTTTTTTCCCACGATGGCGGGGCATTGGTTGCCTTGTTGCCGGTCGCAATCCTCTGGAACGGATCCGCCCTTTCCCCCTCTTCCCTGACCGTTCCTTCCTCAGGCGGGGAAATTCTGGAGCGTTTTCTTGTTGCCGGACATCCTGTGAGCCTCAAGTACGATTTCTCTCCTCGGGGATACGTGGTAAAGGCTCATGTTGACAATCCGGATCATGTCAACGTTGTGTTCGGCTCGGGACTGAATTTCGGAGTGTCGGGGATTACGCAGATCTACGGCATGGAGTTTCAGGGTCCGGTCTACCGGATCTCCAAGAAATTCCAGGAAGTGAAAAAGGACGGCTCCCTGTTCTTCGATTCATCGGTCAAGTGGGTAGGGAATGAAGACAAGTATTTTATCGGTTATGTGGCTCCCCGCTCTCCGGGGATTTCCACCGAAATCCGCAAGGGGGGAGCGAACAGCTGGTTCCAGCTTATTTCAAAAGACGACATGGACTTCACTCTGGTGGGTCAACCGAAGCGCTATGAGTTGCTCAAGAAACAGGATGAAGGTCTGATCGATACGATCGATTTCGGATGGTTCATGTTTGGCCGGATTCTTCTGATCAGTTTCCTGGCAAAGCCCATTTTCCTGCTGATGACCTATCTCTATTCCATTGCACACAACTACGGGATTGCCATTATTCTCGTCACCATCCTGATCAAGATCATTTTTTCCCCGCTGGCTTATATGAGCTACAAAAGCATTCACGAGATGCAGAGCCTTCAGCCTGAGATCAAGAAGCTTCAGGCCAGGCTGAAGGATGATAAGGCCGCCCTGAATCAGGCGCTGATGGAGCTTTACAAGGAACGTCGTGTCAATCCGCTGGGCGGATGTCTTCCGATGATTGTCCAGATTCCGGTTTTTGTGGCTCTTTACAATATCCTGAACAATACGGTCGAATTGCGTCAGGCTCCATTCATGCTTTGGATCCATGATCTTTCGATCAAGGATCCCTATTACGTCCTTCCGATTGTGATGGGGATTACGATGATCCTTCAGTACAAGCTCAATCCTTCCTCTCCGGATCCGGTGCAACAGAAAGTCATGATGTTCGTTCCTGTCGTCATGACCTTCTTTTTTCTCAATTTCCCTTCCGGCCTGGTCTTGTATTGGCTTGTGAACAATGTTCTGACGATCGGGCAGCAGTATCTGACGGTCAATTACCTGTTAAAGGCAAAGAAGACCTAGAGCGGGGGGGCCTTTATGGACCCGATCGTGGCTCCGGCCACTCGTTTGATCAATCAGCCTGTCGGTATCCTTCGTATTTCAGGATCGGACCTTCTTCCGCGTTTTTCCCCTCTCTTTCATTTTTCCTCTTCCGGTCTGATTCCCGAGCCACGGCGCGTGTATCGCGTTCGTGTCCGGGATCAGTCCGGAGAGACTGTTGATGATGGGATTCTTCTTTATTTCAGATCGCCTTCCAGTTTGACTGGTGAGGATGTTCTCGAGCTTCAGCTTCATGGAAATCCTCATTGCCTTCGACGGGTCATGGATCATGCCATTGAATTGGGAGCTCGCCCGGCGCGTCCGGGAGAATTCCTGTATCGTGCGTATTTGCACCACAAGATTTCACTTCTGAAAGCGGAGTCCCTGAATCGCCTGATTCAGGCGCCTTCTTTTCAGGATTACAGAAGGCAGTTTCTCGATTACTCGGCAACGACTCCGGGACCGATTGATGAGATTCGCGCGGACTGGGTCGATCTCATGGCACAGTTGTATGTCTTGCTTGACCATGCAGACCTTGGGGAAGCAGAGCTGCCGAAACCAGGAGTTCTCCTGGAGAAAATCGATTCTCTGCTCCTCCGGATTGAGCATTACCGCGAGTCCTATAAAAAAAACAGGATGAGGTGGAAAGGGTTTTCGGTAGCGCTTCTGGGGCCACCCAATTCCGGCAAATCCTCCCTGTTCAACAGACTTCTGGGTAACGACCGCGCGATTGTTTCTGAAATTCCCGGGACGACCAGGGATATGATTGAAGGTCGGATTTCTACGGAGTATGGGGATATTCTGCTCTTTGACTCTGCAGGACTTCGCGAGACAACCGATCCCGTTGAAGAAAAAGGAATCCGCAAATCCCTGGAAGCCGTGCGATTGGCATCTCTCGTCTTTCTGGTCGAGTCAGCGGACTCGACCATGGAGTCGCGGGCGTTTCCCGACGGGAGTGTTTCGAAGTTCTATCGGGTATGGAACAAGAGTGATCTGATGGATAATGAATCACCGGATTTCCATTTCCGGGTTTCTGCCCGTACCCGCAAGGGTATCGCGCAATTATACCGATTTCTTGAGGAACAGGCCCGTTCGTTCTATGCTCATTCTTATGAGCCGGATGATTCGACCGAAGGGGTTGTCTCCAGCGAACGGCAATATCGGATCTTGAGCCGCCTTTCAACCCATTTGAAAAAAGTGCGGAGAATGGTCGGGGTGTCTTCGTGGGAGATTGTTCTCCATGAACTGGAATCACAGAAGGCAATGATGGAGGATGCCGTGGGTATTGTTTCCCACCATATGGTGTATGATCGCGTTTTTCAAGGATTCTGCATTGGAAAATGAGTTGATGGAGAAACCGTTGTGAATCGTTGGGACGTTGTGGTTATTGGCGGAGGGCATGCCGGTATCGAGGCGGCTTCGGCAGCTTCCCGAATGGGGTGTCGGACACTTCTTGTCACGCTTCATCTGGATTTGATCGGGCAGATGTCCTGCAATCCTTCCGTAGGCGGGATCGGGAAAGGGCACATCGTTTCAGAAATCGAAGCGATGGATGGCGCGATTTCGAAACTGGCCGATCGTTCCGGACTCCAGTTCAAGCTGCTGAATACCCGGAAGGGCTATGCTGTTCAGGCTCTTCGCGTCCAGTGCGATCGTTACCGTTATCGTCAGGAAGCCCGTACCTATCTGGAAGCCCAGAACAATCTCCATTTTCGCCAGGGAGAAGTGGTCGCCTGGACGATGGACGGCAAGTCCCTGAAATCTCTCAGGCTCCATGACGGGACGGAAGTCTTTGGTCGTACATTTGTTCTGACCACGGGCACTTTTCTTTCCGGAGCCCTTCACATCGGTCTCAATCAGACGGAAGGCGGACGTGGGGGCGAACGGAGTTCCCGGGAGCTATCCCCCCGTTTTTCAGGGGAACTGGGGCTCTCCCTGGGGCGCCTGAAAACGGGAACACCGCCCCGTCTTTCCGGACGGACCATTGATTTCTCCAGGATGGAACGCCAGCCCGGAGATGAGCCCGTTCCATTTTTTTCTCATGATCTCTCCTCCCACAGGCTTTTTTTTCCCGGTCCCCAGGTTCCCTGTCACCTGACTGCCACTACGGCGGAAACCCGTTCGGTGATCCAGTCCAATCTTGATCGTTCTCCCCTGTATTCGGGGAAGATTACCGGCATTGGACCGCGTTATTGCCCTTCGATCGAAGACAAGATCGTCAAATTTCCGGATCGGGAATCCCATCATGTTTTTATAGAGCCCGAAGGGCTTCTGGTTGACGAGTACTACCCCAATGGCATTTCAACGAGTCTTCCCGTGGATGTCCAGGAACAGATCGTTCATTCGATTCCGGGTCTTGAACAGGCGATGATCACCCGTCCGGGCTATGCAGTCGAATATGATTTCGTTTTTCCTGACCAGTTGACCCATGAACTGAGGGTTCGCCACCTGGACAATCTTTTCCTGGCAGGTCAGATCAATGGGACTACAGGCTATGAGGAGGCCGCAGGACAGGGACTGATCGCCGGACTGAATGCTGCCCTCCTTGTACGGGAGGAAGAGCCGTGGTCTCCCGACCGTTCTCTCTCCTATATCGGTGTCATGATTGATGATCTGGTGACTCAGGGTGTGGACGAGCCTTATCGCATGTTTACCTCCCGGGCGGAAAACCGTCTTTATATCAGACACCACAATGCCGATGATCGCTTGACATCGATTGGTCGGGAACTCGGGGCCGTTTCCGATACCCAATGGGAGTGGTACGAAAGAAAAAGGGAAAGCTTTCAGCGCCTCAGGTCTTACCTGAAATCGGCCCGTCAGGGGGGGACACCTCTTTTGCAGCTGTTGAAACGTCCTGATGTGACCCTCGATTCACTCGAATCCCTTCCGTTGCCCGAGGGTCTTTCAGAATGGCCTGAGCCATGGCGGATCGGATTCGAATCGGAGGTCAAGTATGAGGGGTATATCCGGATCTCGCAGGATCGTGATTCGCGGGAGGAGGAGTTTACTATTCCGGTCGGGATCTTCGAGTCTCCGATCCCCGGATTATCGAAAGAAGTCCTTTCCCGGCTCAAGAAAGCGTCGCCCAGGACTTTTTCGGAAGCTCGTTGCGTTCGGGGAGTCACTCCTGGAGCATTGGACTCCCTCCGGACCCATCTGAAGGCTGGCAAAACCGGGACATCTTTTCTTTGAGCAGATCCTCCGAAGGCGACATTTCTCTTTCAGGCACTTTATCCGGCCCGGTCCTGGCTTCACTGGATCTGTATGTCGAATTGCTGATGGAATGGAACCGATCGATCCGGCTTGCGGGCTATCGGTCATCCCAGGAAATTTTCCGTCATCTTGTTCTTGAACCTGTCCTCGCTTCCCTTTATTTCCGTATCGGTGAATCTGACCTCCCTCTGATCGATTTTGGTTCCGGAAACGGAAGTCCGGGGATCATTTTTGCTCTTCTGAACCCTGGTCGTCCTGTTTGTCTTGTGGAGAGGAAAGAAAAAAAAAGGTCTTTTCTGAATTATCTTGTGGGACGCTTCAATCTTCCAGCGGTTCGTGTCTCAGGGGATTTGAAGGAAGCGCTTTCCGGGAAGGACAGGGATGTGCACCTCTGGATGAAGGGAATTTCGATGGCTTCTTTGCGGGAAGCTGTTCCGTCCGATGTTTCTTCGCCGTCTTCCGTGATCCACGTTTTTAAATTTGGCGAACTTGATCAAATCGGCGATTGCCAAGATATCCTTCTTCATGTCATAAATTCTGAGTCTTTTCGTGTCCAGCCCCTCATTTTGGTCCAAGTTACGCAATGCCGTTGGTGTATCAGGAAAACCTGACATTGTTCCACGTGGAACAATGGGCAAAAGGAGGACGTGTTGAAGAAAATCGTGGCAGTCGCGAATCAAAAAGGCGGGGTAGGGAAAACAACGACCACCATCAATCTTGCTGCTTCATTGGCGGTTGAGGAAAAAAATGTCCTGATCCTCGATCTGGATCCCCAGGCCAATTCCACAAGCGGTCTTGGTATCTCCATTTCCCAGTCTGCGCCCAGCACATACCAGTTTTTGGTGGGAGACCGAAGTGCTGAAGAAAGCATTATTCCCAGCAGCCTGAAATATCTTTCTCTGTTGCCTGGCTCCATCAATATGGCTGGATTCGAGTCAGAGGCTGCCAAAATCCGGGGATCCCATCAATTGCTCCAGAAAAAACTGGAGGATCCCGCATTCGAGAAATATGACTTTATTTTTCTGGACTGCCCTCCGTCTTTGGGCTATATCACGATCAATGCTCTTGTCAGTGCACATTCGGTACTGATCCCCGTACAGTGTGAGTTTTTTGCGCTGGAAGGTCTGTCGCATCTTTTGAAAACGCTTGACCGGATCAGGAAGCAGTGGAACCCCGGGTTGAATGTGGAGGGAATCCTGCCGACAATGTTTGATCGCAGAAATCGTTTGTCCAATCAGGTGCTGGCAGATTTGAAGAAACATTTTCCTGAGATGATTTTCAAGAGTGTCATTCCGAGGAATGTCACTTTGGGAGAAGCTCCGAGTTACGGAAAACCTGTCCTTTTGTACGATGCGCTTTCCCGTGGGGCGCAATCCTATTTACATCTTGCCAGGGAGATCCTCGCATATGGTTAAGAATGGGCTGGGACGAGGGCTGGATTCCCTGTTTGAATCGGAGGGTCCAGAAAAAAAAGAAGATGTCCTTTTGATTCCGTTGCTGGAGATCCACCCGAATCCCTTTCAGCCGAGAAAGATATTCAGGGAAGAAGAGATTCGGGATATGGCCGAGTCCCTTCAAAATCATGGACTTCTTCAGCCGGTTGTGGTCATTCGGCGAGAAAGCGGGGGAGCAGAGGAGTATATCCTTGTTTCGGGCGAGAGGAGGTTCAGGGCGGCACGGTCGTTGGGGTGGGAGAAGATTCCGGCGATTCTGAGGTCTGCAGGAGACCGTGACCTGCTTGAACTTGCCCTGGTCGAAAATCTTCAGAGGAGCGACCTGAACCCGGTCGAAGTCGCGGAAGGGTTCAATCGGCTTATAGAAGAGTTTCACTGGAGTCAGGAGGAGTTGGCCAAACATTTGGGAATGAAGCGGTCGACAGTGGCGAATTTTCTGAGGGTTCTGACCTTGCCGTCGGGTATTGTCCAGAAGATCGAACAAGGAAAGATCAGTCTGGGACATGCCAAGGTCCTGCTTGGGGTGAAAGATTCCCAGGAACAATTGGCACTGGAAAAAGAGATCATTCAGAAAAACATGTCGGTGAGAGACCTGGAAAGCAGGATTTCACAGAAACAATCAAAGCAGGAGGTTCCATCCTGGGCGAAGCGGGGCAAGGATGTTCTTTCCAGAATGCTGTCGCGTCCGGTCGCCATTTCAAGGGCGAGGAACAAGGTCAAGTTTACTGTATCGATTGAGAATGAACAGGAATTTTCTCATTTTCTGAAACAGATTTCCAGACATGAATCGGTCGACCAAACAGGTAATGGGGGAAAAGCATGAAAGTGAGTCCGACGGATAGCAGACAGAACAATATTATTGCTTTTCTGGGAAAAGAAACATTTTTTCGGGGATATTTCCAGTTCGAAGGAACTGTTCGGATCGATGGAAAAGTCGAAGGGGAAATCGTTTCCAGTCATACGCTCATCGTGGGGGAGGGCGCAAGCATCAAAGGGAGCATCAAGGTGAGCAAGGTTGTTTGCGGCGGCAATGTGACGGGAAGCATTGAATCGGGCGAGTCCATACAGCTTGTCAAGCCTTCCAACGTTCATGCCGATATTCGCACTCCCGTCCTGAGCGTTGAAGAAGGTGTGATCTTTAATGGAAACTGTCGGATGGAAACCGGGTTTTCCGGGCAGGAGGAAGAATCTCCCCAGATGGAAGTCAAACAGGCATGAAACAAAAGGTATTGGTCGGACTGAGCGGTGGAGTCGATTCCGCTGTGACTGCTCTCCTTCTCAAGGAGGCTGGATTTGAGGTATATGGTGCCATTGTGGAGATATGGGAAGGCTCAGGGGAGGAAGGAGCGGGAGATAAGCCCTGGTTCGAGCGGGCATGCTGCCATCTCCCCATGGTGGAATTCCTGTGCAAGGAAATCCTCGATATCCCTCATGTAACGCTTCCCCGCATCAAGGAATTCCAGGAGAGGGTCGTGGGATCGTTCCGGTCCGCCTACAAAGCCGGAACAACGCCGAATCCGTGTACTGTCTGCAATGCGGAGATCAAACTGCATTCCCTGAGGGAATGGGCAGACAAGCAGGGGATCCCGTTTGTGGCCACCGGTCATTATGTCCAGAAAAAATATGCCGGAAAAGAAGGTTATTGGGGGATTGCGGAGGGCCGGGACAGAAAGAAAGACCAGTCGTATTTCCTCTCGAGGGTTGATCGCGAACTCCTTGAAAGAGCGATCTTTCCGTTAGGGAGTTGGACCAAGCAGGAAGTCAGGGAGTTTGGAAGAAGCAAGGGTTTGCCTGTCGATGAAATGGTTGAAAACATGGAGGCTTGCTTCCTGTCGGAGAAAAATGTCCCGAAATTCCTAGAGAAGGAACTCGGGTCGGAAGAACATGCCGAATGGTCGGTTGTGGATGGAAGTGGTCTTCGGATCGGTGCAATTCCCAGTGGTATCGGTTTGACGAAAGGTCAGAGACGGGGTGTCGGGATTCCCTCCGCTCAAAGAATGTATGTGAAGAAAGTCGATGTTTCCGGGAAATCGATCGTGATGGGAACGAAAGACGAAATCATGGATGCCGGTTTTCGGATCGAGTCGCCCATGGGACCGTATTTCACGAGAAAGATGGACACTCCCGTCAGTGTCCGGTTTCGTTCGACCATGGACAGGATCGGTTGTACGAGGCGCCGGGAATCCGGAAAGATTTTCGATCTTTTTTCTCCGAGTGACGGGGTAACGCCAGGGCAGGTAGCGGTTTTTTACGATGAAGATGGAATCGTCGTCGGATCGGGAATCATTGCAGGTCCGGCCGAAGAGTGCAGGACAAGGGAAGCGTTTCCGGAGTCTGAAGGTGGGCGGCCAAAGTGAAAGTCACGTTTCTGGATGTTGAAACGACGGGGTTATTGCGCGATCCTGAAGCGAGAATCATTGAAATTGCATTCAGTACCTGGGACAAGGGGAAATCGGTCAGGAAGTTTTCCTCGCTGGTGCGTGGAGCAGAAACTGTTTCGGCGGAAATAACACGCATCAACGGGATCTCGTCCGAGATGCTGAGGGATGCTCCGTCATTCGAGGAAATCTGGAAAGACCAGCGTGAGTATTTTGTGGATTCCATCCTGGTAGCGCACAATCTGGCATTTGATGCGGGTATGCTGAATCGTGAGCTTCTGCTGGCGGGAAGGGTGCCCCTGGGGAATCGGGGAATCGATACGGTGCCTCTTTCGAGGAAAATGCTTCAGGGACTTCCAAGCTATCGCTTGGGAGAAGTGGGCAAGCATCTGGGGGTGTTCAATGAGATGCCCCACCGGGCACAGGGAGACCTTGACGCCCTGGAAAAGATACTTTCCCGATTGCTGGAAACTCCTCCATCCGGTTTTGACGAAGGAATTCTTGGCCTCTTCTGTCTTTGGGGGGCTTATCCGTCGCACCGCTATTTTCGGGATGTGGCATTGTTTGCGTTCAATCATCAAAGAGGACTGGAACTGTTCCCTGCCCCGAAGGAGGGGTTGAGAGAGGCAGAACCGATACCGGTCAGGCCCGTGAGAATTACCCCGATGGGTCTGGTGGCAGAATTGGAAGGCAAAGTCCAGGAATATCCATTTGATTCGTTAATTGAAATCGGCGTGGCGCATCATGAACCCGGGTCGTTGTTTCAATGATCCAAACCTGAAAAAATCATGTGATGGATGCATTTGCAATTGCTCCCGGGGCAGTGCGAAAATGCGGAACCCGTCCGCCAGAATCTGGCAGGACGGGTTCCTGGAGGATTATTGATAGAAACAGTGAATCTGTCGAGGAAAAACAATCGGTTTTCCTGGCCGATCTCATCAAATGAAAGGGGGGGCATTGTTCGAATATCGGGGTAAAAACCTCCCAAGAGCTCCAGAGCAACTGATTCGGATCTTGGGATTACCGTTCAAGACTACGTTGCGTATTGAAGAAGCGTTGACCCATCGCTCGGCCTCTCACGAAAGGGGTAAGAAAGCTCCGATTCCAAATTATGAACGATTGGAATTTCTGGGAGACCGAGTCATTGGCTTGATTGTCAGCGAGTATCTTCTCAATACGTGGCCAAGTGCTTCCGAAGGGGATATCGGCCAGGTTTTCTCGGGAATTGTGAGCACCCAAACATTGGCGGCAATCGCCCGCAGGATGGATCTGGGCGCTTACATGATTCTTGGAAAAGGGAGCCATTCTTCAGGTGACCGTGACAATTCGTCATTGTTGGCAGATACCTTCGAATCGCTTGCGGCAGCGCTTTATCTGGAATATGGTCTGGAGACAGCGCGACAGATCCTGATTCCCTGGTTTACCCAGCCATTGGTCGAAATGGTCGCACAACTTGAGCTCCAGCGGGAAGCCCGGGAACTGCCGGTCGTTCCGCACGTGCCCAATTCTGTTGCGGTATCAGCCACTGGTTCTTCCCGAAGAAACGGGACGTTGAACTATAAGCTTCTGTTACAGAAATGGAGCCAGTCACATCACGGGGAATTGCCTGCCTATCAGGTTCTCGATGAGATAGGGCCTGCCCATCAACGACGATTCAGGATGGGCGTATTCGTGCATGGAGTCCTGATGGGTGAATCTGAAGGCTCGACAAAGCGTGGGGCTTCTGTTCTTGCAGCGAGAAAGGCGTGGGAGAGGATTCAGTCCGAGCCGTCGGGTGTCATGGATAACGGGGATTCGAATCTTTCGGACGAGAAAGAAGA
>DAIEST010000072.1 GCA_027346125.1 Leptospirillum sp.
TTCCGGCGGGAGGGCTGCATGAACCGCTCCATGATCACCCAGCTTCTTTTTCTCGTCATTACGGCCGTGGCGGGGATCTACGTCTTCACCATCATCCGGGGACAACCGTGGCCGATAGGTCTCGGGATCGGAATGGCGGTCGGTGGTTTTGCCATCCTGATCCAGTACCTGTTTGGACGATTTTCCCTGCGCATCGTGCTGGGCGGTCTCGTCGGCCTTTATGGAGGACTCATTGCCGGCGGGCTTCTGACCTATTCCACCGGCACGCTGTTCCATATGACCCGGGAAGAGACTGCTCCCATGGATATCTTCGTGGGGCTCATCCTCGGGTATTTCGGGATGGTCACAGGCGTTCGGGCCGGTCGCGAATTTCAGCATGCGGGATCGATCCTCTCCTTCTGGCTTGAAGGATACAGGGCGATCCCGCCCAAGATACTGGACACGAGCGTCATCATCGACGGCCGGATTGCCGATATCTGTGCGACCGGGTTCCTGGAAGGGGTTTTCTATCTCCCTCAGTTCGTGATCCTGGAACTCCAGTACATTGCGGACTCTCCCGACAGCCTGAAAAGGGCAAGGGGGAGGAGAGGACTGGATGTCCTGCAACGAATGAGGACCATGAATCAGATCAAGGTGCATATCACGGACGAGGATTTTCCCCATATCAAGGATGTCGATGCCAAACTGGTGGCGCTGGCGAGACGAATGAAGGCCCGTATCATCACCAATGACCTGAATCTCAACAAGGTCGCGGAACTTCAGGGCGTCCGGGTACTGAACATCAACGATCTCGCCAATGCGGTCAAACCCGTTGTTCTCCCCGGTGAAATCATGCGGATTTATCTGGTGAAGGAAGGCAAGGAACATGGCCAGGCCATTGCCTATCTCGACGATGGGACCATGATTGTGGTGGACAATGCGCGAAAGATGATCGGAAAAAATGTGGACGTTGTCGTGACTTCCGTTCTGCAAACCTCGGCGGGGAGGATGATCTTCGGAAAACAGAAGGAAGAGGGCGACTCCTTGCGGGATCGGGGTGGGGACCTGTCCCCGGAAGAAGGTCAGTCGTAACCCATGTCGGGAAAGCATGCCATTGTCATTGCCGCGGGAGGGAAGGGAACCAGAATGGGGTCCACCCTGCCCAAACAGTTTCTTCCCCTGTCCGGAAAGCCCCTCTTCTCCTATTCCCTCAAAACATTTCTGGCATGGGAGGAGGTTGGCGTCGTCTGTCTCGGCGTTCCCCCGGAATACCGGACAGAATCTCGTGCCATTCTTTCGGAACTTTTTCCGGAAGACTTCCGCTCCGGACGGCTTCTCCTCTTCGAAGGGGGCGTGCGTCGCCAGGATACGGTCGCCCTGGGTGTCCGTCTTGTCTCGGAGCGCTTTCCGGACGTTTCTTCCGTCATGGTCCACGATGCGGCGCGTCCGTTTGTTTCGGCCGGGATTCTGGAGCGATCCGGAAAGGCGCTGGAAGAAGGAAGCGCATTCGGCGTCGGGATTCCTGCATCGGATACGCTCTGGAATGTTTCCGGATTCCCGGGTTCGGCCACATTGTCTTCCATCATCAGCCGGGAAGGGGTCTTCCGGGCCCAGACGCCCCAGGGAGCGCCCGTTTCTCTCTTTATCGAGGCAATCGACAAGGCACAGGAAGCGGGGGATCCCGATTTTACCGATGAGGCAAGTCTCCTTCACTGGGCAGGGTTCCCTGTCCGGGCAATCGCCGGTGAGGAAATCAACAGGAAAGTGACGACTCCCGAAGATCTGTCCTGGGCCCGGGACTACCTCAATCTTTCATCAAGGGATGCGATCGTGCCGACTGACAGGGAATCTTCCAGTATTTCAAAGGGACGCTGGCCGAGGGTCGGACAGGGGATCGATGTCCACCCGTTCGAGGAAGGCCGGGAACTCTGGCTTGGAGGAGTGCGGATTCCCCATTCCAGGGGGCTGGCAGGCCATTCCGACGCCGATGCGGTCATCCACGCCCTGTGCGACGCTCTTCTGGGGTCTGTGGGGCAAGGGGACATCGGCCGGCATTTTCCTCCGTCCGACGAACGGTATCGTGGACAAAAAAGCCTGTTCTTCCTCGAGCGGATCGTGGAGATTGTCAGACAGGAAGGATTTTGCCCTTATCAGGCCGATTTGACAATCGTGGCGGAGCGTCCGAAAATTTCACCGTATGCGTCGAAGATGCAGGAAATTCTTTCGGGGGCCATGGGAATTTCTCCGGGGGACGTCAGCATCAAGGCGACGACAAGTGAAAAACTGGGGTATACCGGGAGGGAAGAGGGATTGATGGCGGTTGCCGTCGCGACAGTCGTCCCGCTTCCGCCTTCTTCTTAAACGAGGTCAGTTCTTGGGCATCTCCGGACACTCTTCGGACAACATCATGGACAAAAAGGGCGTTTCCTCCATCAATGCCATCCGGCGGGACTACCGAGCCATCTTCGATCGGGATCCGGCAGCGCGATCTCCGCTTGAGGTCGTGCTGACGTATTCCGGTTTCCACGCGATTGTCCTGCACCGCTTTGCTCATATAATTCATCGGGCGGGGCTTCGTTTTCCGGCCCGCCTGATCTCCGCGGTCTCCCGTTTTCTGACGGGAATCGAGATTCATCCCGGCGCCCGGATCGGACCGGGGTTTTTTATCGACCACGGAATGGGGGTCGTCATTGGCGAAACGACGGAGATCGGGGCGGACGTCACTCTTTTCCAGGGCGTCAGCCTGGCGGGAAACGGGAAAGACAGGGGACAGAAGAGACATCCGACCCTGGGAGATCATGTGCTTGTCGGGGCTGGGGCCAAGATACTAGGCAACATCCGGATCGGAGAGGGGGTTCGGATTGGGGCGAATGCCGTCGTTCTTCAGTCCATTCCCTCCCACTGCACCGTAGTGGGAATCCCCGGACGGGTGGTCAGGACAAAGGAAAGGGGATATCCGGAAGCCTATCTGAACCATCAGGATATGCCGGATCCCTTTCTGGAGCGGATCGAGAGTCTTGAGAAAATCATTTCCGACCTTAGAGAAGAGCTCGATTCGGCACGAAATGGCCGGATGAAACCATAGGAACATCCCGACACTTGACCAGCACACTTCAGCGCATCGACTTTTCCCTCTACCACCTGATCCTGTTTGGACCGCATCCCGACTGGCTGAACAAGACCATGCTGTTTGTGACGACTCCCCAGAACTTTTTCCTGGGCATCGCTGTGGCAGTCCTGTTTGTCTGGGCGAAGTTCGGTCTCCGGGGAAGATTCCTGATTCTTTGCTCTCTCACCAGCATCCTCATTTCGGATCCTTTGTCCAGCCGAATTGTGAAAACCATTTTCCAGCGAAGCCGTCCATGCCATCTGGTCGATACGCCGAACCTTCTGACAGGATGCTCGGATTCCTACTCCTTCCCGTCTTCACACGCGGTGAACATGTTTGCCGAGGCGACCGTCCTCTCTCTCGTCTATCCGAAAGCGGCACCGGTTGCATACGCTTTTGCCTCAATGGTGGGATATTCCCGGGTCTATATCGGAGTCCACTA
>DAIEST010000093.1 GCA_027346125.1 Leptospirillum sp.
GGGCCGTTTTCAGTTCATGGAAGCCGTTTTCCTAGGCATGATTCTGGTTGTGTGGGGAGGGTCCATCATCCTGATGGAAGGGAGCGTCCGCCGGATCGTTCTTCTTTCCCATGATATCCGGAGTACGGAATCGTTGCAGTCTGACCTCCTTTCACTTCAGGAGCCGATTGTGGTGTACGCCGAAACGGGAAGCTACGCACAGAAGGTCCGGTTCAATGTTCTTTCCCAGGAATTGCTTCTCGACCTCCATCGGTGGGCTGGCGGCTCCCGAAAGGTTCTTCCGACTGCAACGGCCATTACGGGCATCATTGTCCAAGTCCGGATGATGGGCCGAACCTTTTTCGACACCGGAACTTTGCCCAAAGAACGGCGACAGGCGGGACTCGCCATCTCGAATCTCCTGTTCGAATCCGTTCGGGAAAATATTCGTCCTTCTTTGCTCAAATACAGGTCTGAGCAGAAAGAATTGCAGCAACGAACTCGATATGTCCAGCTCGCCGATTTCGTTGTTTTTATCGCTTTTGTCGTAATTTCCCTGACGTTTTTGAGATGGGTCCGATCCCAGGCCGAGAAGGAAATTCTTGACCCCATTGGAAAACTGTCCGAATGGGCCCAGAAAGTGGTTCAGGCGGAGGGAGAGCAGGTTCCCGCGTTTTCCCATTCGTCGGGATATGACGCGGAAATCCTTTCCCTCGAATCCTCAATCGTCCGGATGGGACAATCGCTGACAACCACCATCGGCAAGACCCGAACCAGTCTGAAGCACAGTGAGCTGATCTCCATGATCATTCAGGCTTCGGGGTTCATGTCCAGGGAAGAGGATATCCTCCGTGTAGCCTCTCATGCTCTGACGAACGTCTTTTCACCGGAAGAGATTGTGGTTGAACTGACATTGAATGATCCTGTTTCCAAACGATCTTCATATCCTTTTGACGGAAAAACGGCTCTCAATGCACTCTCTTCCAGGGGACTCTCCGAATGTTGGGCGATCCGAAAAGGCGGTCTGGTGAGCGACCAGGACTGGAACGGACTGGTCCGTTGCGACCATTGCGAGGCCGGTCGCGTTCAGGGAAGCTACCTTTGTTCTCCCATTATTGCCAACGACGAAACGATCGGTATCATCACACTTCGAACCCTGAAAAACGATCGGGTATGGTCGGAAGAAGACAAAGCCTTCCTGCGGGATGTGGCTTCCCATGTGGGGATGTCCATTTCCAAAATCAGACTTCTGGACCTCCACTGGAGACAGGCTATTCGGGACCCGCTGACGGGTCTCTACAACCGACGGTTTCTCGATGAACAGTTCCGGCGGGTTATGTCGGCCATCAAAAGAAACCGGGCCCCCTATTCGATCATCATGATGGACCTCGACCATTTCAAGGGAATCAACGACAAGCTGGGACATGATCGGGGCGATGAGGTTCTCAGGAAGATGGCCCTTTTGATCGAAAGAAGTATTCGGGGTGGGGAAGACGTTCTGGCCCGGACCGGCGGGGAGGAGTTTGCGCTTCTTCTCCAGTCGGATCTCCCCGGAGCCCAGAGGATTGCCGAAAAAATTCGCTCTCGGATTGAGCTGGCTTTCCAGGAAGACGCGTTTCCTATGCCTGTGACGGCTTCTTTGGGGGTTGCACGGATTTTGTCAGACGACTCCCTTGGAAGTGCCATGAAACGGGCGGACGAGTTCCTGTATGAAGCCAAACGGGGTGGCCGTAACAGGGCTGTCTGTGAGGATTTCGCAGAAGGGGAAAGCGGAATTCGGGATTGAAAACAATGGGACGTGCCCAAAGCCTGGTGGTCCTGATTTTGCGGGAGTTTCTCAAAATGGCGGGTTATTGTGACAGGAGCCATT
>DAIEST010000096.1 GCA_027346125.1 Leptospirillum sp.
GGAGGGACTGGGTGTCAGTGTGTCCGGAGGAAGGGAAAAAGAGGGTTTTACAAACCTGCCCCCCCTCCAGGGGAGGAAGAAATGATCCTGGTTGGAAAGAATAGTTTTTGTGTGATGACAGGCAATGACGGGATATTTCCCGGATGCGAAGCCATCGGGATGACATTCTCCCGAATCGTTTCCCTGGCGGTGGTAAAACGGATCCACGGAATGATTGTCAAAGGCCCTGAGGTGAGAATCGGAAAACGCTACCGGAAGGCGGGGTACGGAGCGAAAAGCGGTCAGGGAAGCCCCTGGGGAAAGGGCATCCGGGTATCCCGGGATCCCGTTCCCTGTCACGGCACCCATTACGAGAAAGAGCACCCCCAAAATAAAAGTGTTCAGGAAGGCCGGACAGATGCGGAACTTCGAAAACCGGCACTCCGTCTCTCTGACAAACCGATTCGACAAAAGAGAATCTCCGATTGACCAAAAAAGAGAAATGAACTCCATGCCCGGGAAAACACCAGGATTCCCGTGACAACAGGGGCTCGGGAACCCCGCCATCATCTCCGAGGAGACCCAGGAACAGCTACCTCCGCAATCCTTTCAGTCCATAGGACAGGCAGTCGGCCCTCCACAGGCAGTCCCACTGGGAGCAGATCCCCTCCACTGCGGTTCCGAAACAGTCGAAGTTCCCTTCTCTCAACTGAACGCAATGGATCAGTTCCGATTTCTTCAAATGTCCCGGAACGACTCCTTTTGCTCTGGCAATCTGGCGGATCTCCTCGACTCTCATAATGCCCCCTTGACACAGTGATCGTATGAAAGGCCTTCGCCGGAAACCTTGCATGAAAGTCTACCACACCAAAACCGGGATCAACACGATCCGACAGCGAACCCCCCTGCTTTATAACGCTGGAGGAAGACCCCGGACAAGAATGGGGCGAAGAAGTTCCCTGTTCCCCGTGATATCGGAAAGGGTGTATTGATCCAGCTGTTTCAGGAAAGCGTCCCGTGCCGATTTCAGAACAAACTTGAGTCCGCACAGTTCATCGATCGGACACCGGGAAGGCTCTTCCCCCAGACACTCCACAATCCGGAAGTCCGGCTCCGTTTTCCGCACCAGTTCCCCGATCGAAATCGACTCCGGAGGCCGTCCGAGGATCATGCCCCCCTTCTTTCCACGAGTCGTCTGGATGTACCCGTTCAGGGAGAGATTGTGGACGACCTTTACCAGATGATTTCTCGAAATCCGGAACGACTCCGCCACTTCCGAAATCGTGGAGGGGGATTCGTTTTTTGTGGCCAGATACAAGAGAACACGAATGGAATAGTCGCTGTAGAGCGTGAGTTGCACCGCCCGCCCCTTCTCTATTACAATTTTCGCGGATCCTGAAATATCACTTCACTACAAACCGGAGAAAACCTGAGGCTGAACCGAACCGTTTCTCCGGTTTGCCCATTGCATCAAGTATACATCAAAATATCTTTCTGTTCACAAACTCTATTCATCATCCCGAACCGATTGGAGAACGCCGGTCATGAACAAGAGAAAACGTTCTCCGTTCGCCCTTCCGAAAGTCCGCCTGGCACTGGTCGGCATCCCCCTTTGCCTGCTGGGCATCTTTCTGATCTTCTACCTCAAGCCAAGGTCCGGAGAATCTGTTCAGGGTCTTGCTGTCCTCACTGCCGTGGTCCAGGCGTTCGGAGCGATCGGGATCGTTCTTTTTTTTACCGCACTTTTGGAGTACTTGAAATTCCGCTCATCCGGCATCACTGTCGACCGGACCCCGCTGGACGAAGGGAAGCTGCTGCAACAGGCCCGCCTATCGGCGCTAGAGCCTGTATCGATACCTGCCCTCACCCGGAACACAAGGACGAATGGGTGGAAACGGTAACGACGATTCTTGGAGGCGGAATCCGGGATCTGCTGGAACGCCACCCGGTGGTCCCCAAACAATACCCCCGAATTGTCAGGGAGGTGGGGGCCGGAATAACGGAACTCCTTCGTCGGCAGAACGGAGAGCGGGTATCGTTCTCCCTCTCCCCGGAAGAGGTCATCTCCCTCGTTCCCCGGGTTCTCGGTCGACTTTCAGCGGATCCGGATCTGAGGAAATCGCTGGAGACAACGGGAAACAAACCGTTATCGGACGATGACTCTTCCTTAACCCGTTTCTGGCCCGTTTTCCGGGAGACACCCCCGGATCATTCGGAAAACGGCAATGCAAGCAGGCGCCGGACCTCCTCTTCCAGAATTCGTGCATTCCCGGCGGGGGTTCCTCCCTCGAATCGTCCGGAAGAAATGGGCTCTCCTACCTTGAACCGGATCGGATAGGGTCTGGGAAGCTTCCGGTGACGGGGATAGGAGTGGAAAGGGCCCAGCAGTGCAAAGGGAACGACCGGCACGGGACAGGCGGCCAAAAGATAACCTGTTCCCGGACGAAACGGCTGCAGGACCCCGGTCGGAGAGCGCTCACCTTCCGGAAAGATCGCAAGCGTCTCCCCTTCTCTCAGAAGATGGTATCCCACCCTCAAACCGGTCAACGCTTCTTCGGGTTCAATGGAGATAACCCCCATTGCATTCCTGAGACGACCCAAAACTCCCTTTTCGAACAGAGGGGAATATCCCCAGAAGAAGACCCGGGGCAGGAGATCCGGAGGAAGAGCCAGGGTCAGAAGGATTCCGTCCAGATAGCTTTCGTGGTTGGCTACGATCAGGCAAGGCCCTTCCGGCCAGGAGAACGGTCCGCCCGCATCGCTTTCGACCATCCATCCGCCTCCGATCCGGCGAAAACGGGGCCATCGAACCTGGAAGACAAACCCCAGCAGAGCGCGCAGGATTGTATAGATCCCCCGATACCACAAGGGGAGCATCCCGTCGGGACCCGAAGGACGGACCGGGATGAGCGACGCTTCCTCAAGTGTCAGGGGCGAGTCCAGCAGGGTGGCTGTCCCGGGCCCCCCGGAGGATTCGCCATCCTTTCCGGAAACCATCTCCAGGAGATCCGATACGGTCCGGACCGACTCGAAAGCCTCGTCCGGAAAGCTCTCTCCCAGAACCTCTTCAAGGCGTCCCGCCAGCTCGATCCGACCAAGCGAATCCAGTCCCAGATCGACTTCGAGATGATCTTCCAGCGAAATCGGACGGGAGGTCCCGACAACTTCCATGAGAAACTTGAGAGCCGCGCTTTTCTTGGGATCGGAGAAGATCTCTTCCGGCAGGGGACGAGGTGCAGGACGAGATTCGATCCGGTCCACCAGCCCCGGAAGCTCAAAGCGTTTCAGTTTTCCCAGACGCGTCCGGGGCAAGGGATCCAGCGTCAGGGAGAAGCCTCCGATCCGGCTATGGGCAGGAATCCTGGAATTGAGATTCGCGACTGTCGAAGACAGGACAGGCTTCATCTGGACGATCTTGCGGGTCAGGAACGCGTCCTGATCCGGACGGAGAAGAAGCCAGGGAACTCCGTTCCGGAGTGTCAGTGCCGCTTCACAGACGAAAGGGTCTCCCGCCAGAAGGGCCTCCACCGAATCCGGCTGCAGCTTCTTCCCGTTCGCCAGAACAAGGAGTTCCTTCTCCCGTCCCTTCAGGACCAGGAATCCGTCTACAAGAACCCCGAGGTCTCCGGTGGCGAACCATCCGCCCGCTCCGGAAAGGGGAAGTCTCTCGGACAGGCTTGTCCAGTACTCCCGGGCCACGTTTGGACCGGACACGACGACCTCCCCCTCTTCGCGGGAAGGATCCGGAGACTCCCTGATTTTCAGGGAAACGCCCGGGAGAGGACGCCCCACAGAGCCGATTTTCCAGAATCTCAGATCATTGAACGTGAGGACGGGGGATGTTTCCGTCAGCCCGTACCCTTCCAGAAGAGTCATCCCCCAGCCCCAGAAATCGTGGCACACGCCTGGCGCAAGAGCCGCCCCTCCCGAAGACATCACCTCAAGCGATGGACCGAACCGTCGATGGAGGGAGGCGAAGAGGATCGGTCCCGGATTCCATCCGATCCTCTGCCTGCAATAAAGGACGAATGGCATCAGGAGGTTCCGCGTCACCCATTCGGCTTTCTTTCCTTTTTTGGCAATCCCTTCCCAGATTCGTCGATGAAATCCCTCCCAAAGGGAAGGAACTCCCGGAAAGAGGGTTGCGCCAAAGGTCTGGAGACAATGGAGGAGTGTCTCCGGGAGAAGATCCGGAGCGAATCCGATGGTCGCACCGTGTCCGATGGGAAGATAGACAAGCGACATCAGGGGATAGGCATGATGGAGGGGAAGAACTCCAAAGACCCGGGACTTGCGGGTATAGATACCGGTTCCACGGATCATGTTGATATTGGCGAACAGGTTCGCATGGGACAGGGGAACCCCCCGAGGGAAACCGGTTGTCCCCGAGGTCATGAGAAGGCAGGCCACACGCTGTGAATCGGAGGAGAGGGTTTCTGCCGTCTCCTCCAGAAGGGTTTTCCATTGGAAATCCGGCGGGAGAAAGACCGGGGAAAGCCATCGGGGACGCAGTACGACAGACATTCTCCGTCGCGTTTCCTCTTCTTCGGCCGCATCCCATAAACCCTCTTCCAGAAAAAGGGCCTGGGCACCAAAGGTCGAGAGAAGCGCACGGGCTTCACCGGGCGGCATCGCATGATCGATCAGAACCGGGAGCAGCCCCGCCGCTTCCAGCGCCAGAAAACACACGAGAAACGAATACCCCGGAGAACCGATCAGACCCACCGGGGTTCCGGGAGTAAGAGAGAGTTCACGGATGGTGGCGGACATTGCCGTTGCGGAGAGCACCGTGTCCCGATAGCTCCATGTCCGGGAAGGCCGGGAGGCCGGTGAAGCCGAAGGACCGGAAACTCCGGGCCATTCGACCGCCAGAAGATGGGAGGGGGATTCACGGGCCCAGGCCAGAACCGTGTGAAGAAGCGTTTCAGGAGTTCCCGCGGGAAGTCGCACCGGCAGGTGCTCGCTCATGGCCCCTCCGATGGATCGATGTGCCTGCGCCCGACAGGTCGTTCGGGAAGGTCGACTGTTTCATGAAGGGCCGGAATCTGGATTTTATTCCAGCCAATGGTCGCCAGCTTATCCCTGAAGGCCCAGAGAGACCGATGTTCTCCATGAATCAGAAAAACCCCTTCCGGACGGTTCATCGGACGACACCAGCCCAAAAGGTCCCTCTGATCGGCATGGGCGGAAAACCCGTTGATGGAATGAAGCCCGATCCGGACGGTCTTTTCGGAACCCATCAGCCGGACCGTTTTCTCTCCTTCCAGGATGGAGCGCCCCAGAGTCCCTTCCGCCTGAAATCCGACAAACACCAGGCTTGAACGGGGATTCTCGATCTCGCGGGACAGATGGTAAAGAATGCGGCCTCCGGAGACCATCCCCGATCCTGCAAGGATCACCGAGCGGGACGAAGCCTCCGCAATGGAGCGGGACTCCGGAACGGAACGTGTCAGACGGAGTTCGGGAAACATGAACGGATCCCGACCCTTGTCAAACAGGTTCTTCAGCCGGTCGTCCAGCAGGTCGGGGAAACGTTCATAAATATGGGTGACGTTGATTGCCATGGGAGAATCCAGAAAAAACGGCAGCTTTCCCGGCAACCGCCCTTCATCGCGCCACTCGCGGAAAAAATAGAGAAGATCCTGCGCCCGCTCCAGCGCAAAGGTGGGGATCAGAACCTGCCCTCCACGACGATAGGTATCGTTGATGACCCCCAGCAGTTCGTCCTTGGAGGATTCGAACGACCGGTGCAGACGATCTCCATAGGTGGTTTCCATCACCACATAGTCGGAATCCTGGGGGGGAGAAGACGGCGAAAGAAGCGGATGGGTTTCCGGACCCAGATCTCCCGAAAACAGGATACGGGTCTTCTTTCCCGGGCGCGTAACAGTGATCTGGATCGAAGCGGATCCCAGAATATGTCCGGCATTATAATAGGTTGCATCGATCCCGGGAGCCAGATTGACCGGGATCTCATACTCCGCCGGACGGGCAAACAGGCTCATCGTATCCAGAACGTCCGCCACGGAGTAAAAGCCCCCCTTCTTTCCCTTCCTCCCTCCGGCTCCGGAGAAACGCGACAAGCGGCCGCCCTTTTTGTATCCGCCGGCCCCGGATGCGCGCTCTTCCTGAAGATGGGCCGCATCCCAGAGGACGATCTCCGCCAGATAACGGGTCGGAGCGGTCGCCACCACCGGCCCCCGAAAACCCTGACGGACGAGGAAAGGGAGACGTCCGCAATGATCCAGATGGGCATGCGTCAGAAGAACCACCGAAATTGACTCGGGATCAAACCCGAATGGTTTGACGTTCGAGGAAAAGATCTCGTCCGGACCCTGAAAAAGTCCACAGTCCACCAGGATCCGGAACCCATCGATGTCCAGCAAGTGACAGGACCCGGTCACACACGAAGCCGCACCGTGGAAAGAAAGCTTCACATCATCTCCCGATCGTTCATTCCTGACTCACCGCGAATCGGGGAACCAAAGACAGGAACTAGAATCCCCGGAACTCATATTCCATCAGAAAATAGGTGGTCGGCTGGGGTCCGGTGTGGCCGTAAACGGATACCCCCTCGCCGACCTCATTCACGAAGAGGTCTCCAAACGGCAGATAGGCAAGTTCCGGAATCACCGAAAACCCTGGCACGGTCTGCCCGGAAGGGGTCAGAATCGCCGAATTCAGATCTCCCTGAACCTGTGTGGCCCAGACATGCTGCCAGGTTCT
>DAIEST010000101.1 GCA_027346125.1 Leptospirillum sp.
CTGTTGTCCAACATGTACGCCATTTTCAGCCTTTACCACATCCATCTCGTTTTCCTGAAACTGAAGGACCGGACCGTCAGCGGACTTCTTTCCGTGTCCCGTCTGCAGCATGAAGTCGCCAGCGCTCTTCCGGATGAGAAACGGTACCTCTTTTTTACGCAGATGCCTCCTCCGGCTCCGCCCCGCGTGTTTCAGGACCTGACCCGGATCAGGGAAGCGATCATTGCCCTCCCGGTCCCTTCTCCGAAAGCGCACTTTCTGGAGAGGGCCAGTTTGACGGATCTTCTGGAGTATCAGAGAATCATCCAGATGGAACTGGATGCCCTCAAGGAAGGGAAACGGGATACCGCGATCCGGCTTTCGCAGACCCGTTCATCGGCCCTTCTCATCCACTTCGCGTCCCTGCTCCAGGAGCTTCGCTTCGAATTCAGCCGGGATCTCGAACAGACGATCAACGAGACAACCCGGGATCAGGCAAAAATGATGATCGTCAGTGTGGAGTTCACGGCGGTCGGAATCTTTCTGGTTCTGATCCTCCTGTGGGCGTTCTCGAACATGGTCCTGTCTCCCGTCATGGGTCTGATCGAAGGGACCCGGAGGATTTCCGAAGGAGTGTTCATCAACCCGGTCAAGGTCAAGGGGGAGGATGAACTGGGAGACCTGGCCCGGGCCCTGAACGAAATGGCGATGAAGCTTGGCGAGCTCAGTCGCATGAAGTCGGAATTCGTCACGATCGCTTCCCACGAACTCCGTACCCCCCTGACCAGTATCCGGGGGTTTCTGTCGATGCTCCAGCGGGGAAAACTGGGTCCGTTGACAGAAGAGCAGGAACGGGGCCTTTCCATCGTCCGGGAAGAGGTCGATCATCTTGTCGAACTGGTCAATGGTCTTCTGGATCTCGGCCGGATCGAGTCCGGTCAGGTTCCCCTGGATATCCATGAAGTGGATCTGAAAGCGCTGGTGAACCGGATCGCGGAACGTCATCGCATGATTTCGGAACAGTCCGGAACACAGTTTGACCTGATTCTGGATCCGGAACTCCCGGATCGGATCAGGACGGATCCGGGGAAGATCTCGCAGGTCCTGGAGAACCTTCTGGCGAACGCATTCAAGTTTACGCCGTCCGGAGAAAAGGTCGAGCTCCAGATCCTCCGGCAGGACAATGTCCTGGAGATGGAAGTGAAAGATACGGGTATCGGAATCTCTTCCGAGAGCCTTCCTTTTCTTTTCGAGAAGTTTTATCAGGTGACACCGTTCAACAACAGGACTCGCGAAGGTCTCGGTCTCGGTCTGGCGATCACGAGGGGGATCATCCTGACAATGGGGGGGAGTATCTCGGTTCGTCCGAATTCTCCGAGGGGGACGATATTCCGGATTTTGCTGCCGTTCGAGCCGGTTTTCGCGGACGGACAGGAAGGGGGTTGAGTGAGGGGATTCCATGTTCGCTTTGTTGCGCTACTTGTTGTCATGCTTTGGATGGGGGGCGGATGCGCGGGGCCCAGGCCTTCCCCTGCGAATTCCCAGACCGTTGCTTCTCCGGTGGTTTTCCTTCCTCCGATCGTGACGATCCCCCTGTCCGATCAGGACAGCCGATATTTCAAGGGGATCCCCGTCTTGTTCGAAGAGGGAAGCTGGAAGAGTCTCCAGCCTATCCTGCGGGCCAGACTGGCACTTCCCCATCTGGCGGATAATGTCCGGGATCGGCTGATGTTCGATCTGGCTCTCGTGGAACTCCGTCTCGGGGATCTCCCGTCCCGGATGGATGCGGAAGACCTCCTGATCCGTCTGGACGCGTTCGGAAAGCCTTACGAAATCCGGGAGGCGGCCGGTCTGATCGTGAAATTCATGAAGGAAGCGCGCCATGCCAATGCTGCGAACCAGGAACTCAAGAAAAAGCTCGATCAGGTGCGAAAGACGTTCAGGGAACTGTCTACGCTGGAAAATTCGCTCCGATGAGCGGTCCCGTCCTGTTGGTCGTTGACGATCACGCCAATACCCGTGCCTATCTCCGGACACTCCTGGAACACGAGGGCTATGGAATCCTGGAGGCTTCGACAGGAGAAAAGGCTCTGGATCTGCTGAACTCGGGCGACGGTGAGTCCATTCGGGGAGTCCTTCTGGATCTGAAGCTCCCGAACGTCTCCGGGATCGATCTGATCCGTCCCATCAAGGAGCGCAGGCCAACCCTCCCGGTGATCATCATGACCGCGCATGCATCCGTTCCCACCGCTGTTTCGGCAATCCAGAGAGGCGCTTTTCATTATCTGGAAAAGCCTTTGTCTGAGGAAGCCCTGCTCGATACGCTGAAAAACGCCCTCAGGGAGGGAAGCCATTCCGACCAGAAGGCTCTCCCGAAGGAAGCCCAATGGGAATGGCCCGGGATCGGACCGTCCATGGAGAGGTTGATGGAACGGATCCGGAAGGCCTCCCGGCATACGTTTCCAGTCCTGGTGACCGGAGAAAGCGGGACAGGGAAAGAGCTGATCGCCCACACCATCCACAAGCTTTCCGCCGCTTCAGGAGAGCCATTCGTGGCAGTCAATACCGGGGCGATCCCCAAAGAGCTTGTCGCATCCGAGCTTTTCGGCTCCGAACGGGGATCCTTTACCGGGGCGACGGAACGAAAGTCCGGATGGTTTGAGGCGGCGGGAAAGGGGACACTGTTTCTCGACGAGATCGGAACGATGGACCTTTCCACCCAGATCGCCCTCCTCAGGGTGATTGAGAACCGGGTGTATTCGCGGGTGGGAGGGACGGCCGGTATCCCGTTCACCGCCCGGATCATCTGTGCCACCAACGACGATCTGTCTCAGCTCATCCGGGAAGGTCGCTTCCGGGAAGACCTTTACTACAGGCTGAACGTCCACGCGATTTTCTTGCCTCCGTTGCGTGAACGCCGGGAAGACATCCTGCCGCTGGCAAATCATTTCCTGCTCCAGACGATGGCTCCGAGCGGGGACATCACGATCGAGTTCGATCGGAAGGCCGTTGCTGCGCTCGAATGTTACCCCTGGCCGGGGAATATCCGGGAGCTGAAGAATGCGATGATTTCTCTCGCGATCGAGCGGGGTGCGGACTTCCCGTCTTCCGGCCATTGTCTGATTCCCGCAGACTGGCTTCCGGAGCCCATTTCCTGTCCGGAAGAGACTGGCCGGGATCCCTCGGCTTCTCCCCGGACACTGCGAGAGGGCGAGAAGGAGCAGATCCGGAAGGTTCTTCTTGAAACGGGGGGAAACAAGGCATTGGCCTCCAGGATCCTGGGAATCAGCCGGAAAGCCCTTTACGCCAAGCTCCGGGATTACAGGCTGACGAAGGATGAGGACTGATCCGATGGAGCATGGAAAGGGCGGGGAGGCTTCGGTTGAAGGGGCATTTTTGAGGGATAGCGCCATCGGGCAATCGCTGATGAACATTACGGAGAGACCTCCTTCTGTTTTTGTCCGGGGGGAGGGATCCTGGCTGATCGACCGGGAAGGGAACCGGTTCCTCGACTTTATCCAGGGCTGGGCGGTGAATTGCCTTGGGCATTGTCCTCCGGAAATCCTCCAGGCGATCACGCTCCAGGCCCGTACGCTCATCAATGCCAGTCCGGCTTTCTATACCGACAGGATGATGGAACTGGCCGACAGGATCGTGGCCTGTTCCTGCATGGACCGGGTCTTTTTCGCCAACAGCGGCGCCGAAG
>DAIEST010000113.1 GCA_027346125.1 Leptospirillum sp.
ACAAAGCCATGATCCAATCCCCTTGAGTTCATCGAGTGTCACCGTATGTCCTTCCTCGTGTTCAAACCATGTTCCGTCCCACCCGATCCCGCACAATGCGTCGAAGGTCTCTTTCCCCAGTTTGTAGGGAATCACGGAATCGCTCAGTCCGTGCCCCATGTAAAACCGCTGGGAAGATTGACCCTTCCGGCGGTCCGGCAGGGTCACCGGAGACGGGTCGTATGTGGACAGCGCCAGAATGCCTCCGAGAGGGCTGTGAGAAGAAAGTCCAGCCGCAAGAACGATCAGTCCTCCCTGGGAAAAACCCGCCAGAAAGATCCGGTCTCGGGGAACACCGCGTTTTTCTTCCTCCACCACCCACCCCAGGAGTCGTTCGGCAGAGTGCTGAATACCCTCCCAGTCGGGATCTTTCCGCACATCCGGCCTACGGATATCATACCAGGCACGCATCTTCATGCCCGAGTTCACACCCACCGCCCGGACAGGGGCATTCGGAAAGAGGAACCGGAGCCGTTCGGAGCCTTCCAGCCCCAGATAGGGGAGAACGGGAACAAAGTCGTCGCCATCCGCCCCCAGACCATGGAGCATGAACACGGTTCCGAAACAAGAAGACGGTACCGTCCGCTCCGTCCCCCCTTCCGGACCAAAACGAAAAGGAAGCACACGATCCGTCATGAAAGCCCCCCGGTCCCCCGGTCTTCAGGACTGGACCGGAGACTGGACGACAGTTCTTCCTCGCTTCCCGCCGGCGGAAGACATACGCTCCCCCAGCAGACCCACGCCTGAGTCTTTCCAGGGACAAAAGGCTTTCTCATTCCTTCCGGCAACGGTCCGGAATCCTCCGGCAAAATCACGACAATCGCGTCCGGAGCGAGACTCCTGTCCAGATTCTTTTTCCATGCGGAAGCGTCCGGACCGCCCAGAAAAACAACCGGCGGGGGAGAGGAAAATACCTCCAGCGCAGCGATCAGGGACGTAAACCCGGGAGCCTGTTCCTTCATCTGCGGAAAGAAGAGCTTCAGGGTCTTCCCGGCAGACTCGAGATAAGCAACCTTCCCCGTCAGATGTCCGAGCAGGAGAAGGGACTGTGCAGCCACACCGTTGCCCGATGGCAACGCGTTGTCATGACCGCTTTTCGGGCGGTGAATCAGCTTTTCGTGGTGGTGACCCGTGAAAAAGAACCCTCCCTCAAGCGGATCCTCGAACTCGGAGAGAAGGACATCCGCAATCTCCATGGCAAACTCCAGATCCGAACGCCTGAACTCCGCCCTGATCGACTCCAGAAGCGCAGCCAGCAGGAAGGCATAGTCGTCAAGATAAGCGGAAAGAGGCGCTTTTCCATCCTTCCAGACCGCCTTGAGACGGCCGTTCTGCCACATCCTCTCCCTGATGAAACCGATGGCGTCCCGCGCAGCCTTCATCCATTCCGGCCGATCCAGAACGCGGGCTGCGGAGATCAGCCCCCGAATCGCCAGCGCATTCCAGGAAGCCAGAATCTTGTCATCGAGTCCCGGGCGGATCCGGCTTGAACGGGCGTTCAGCAGTTTCTGCCGGGCCGACCGGATCCGGCTTTCCGTTTCTTCCACGGATAACCTGAACCGTCGGGCAAGTTCGTCGACCGGTACGGCCTGATGCAAATGCCAGTCATGATCCTCGAAATTCGGAGGACCGGTCAGGCCAAAGTATTCCGAAACCACACGATACTCTCCATCGGAGAGGACCTCCTTCACCCGCTCCGGTCTCCAGACGTAGAAGCGGCCCTCTTCCCCTTCCGAATCCGCATCGAGGGATGAAAAGAACGCCCCGCCGGAAGAGGTCATTTCACGGGTCAACCATTCGACAAGCTCGTCTGCCGTGCGGCTGAAGATTTCTTCTCCTGTCTCCCGCCGGATCTCTCCCAGAGCCTGGAGCAGAAGACCGTTGTCGTAGAGCATTTTCTCAAAATGGGGAATCAGCCAGCGATCGTCGACGCTATAGCGGGCAAAACCGCCTCCGACATGATCCCATATTCCCCCTTCCCGCATCCGGAGCATGGTGAACCTGGCCATTTCGAGCGCAGTGCGATCCCCCTCCTTACGATACCGATTGACGCAAAAGGAAAGATCCACCGGGTGCGGAAACTTCGGCGCCGAGCCAAATCCGCCGAACTCCGGATCAAACCGGCTCTTGAGGCTGGACAGAAGCGCGTTTACGGGAGACAGGTCCAGCGAGACCGTTCCGACCGATGGCGTCGGATTCGTCTGTCCCAGATACCTGATGATCGGGTGTTCCGATCCCTCCAGTTCACTTTGGCGCTCATGGAAAAAATCCCGGATCTGTTCGAGAACCTGAACAAAACCCGGAAGACCGAACCTCGGTTCGCGCGGGAAATACGTCCCTCCTGCAAAAGGGACCTGTCCCGGCGTCAGGAACATCGTCAGAGGCCATCCTCCATTTCTCCGGGTGATCACTGTATGCGCCATCTGGTAAATCTGATCCAGATCCGGTCGCTCTTCCCGATCCACCTTGATGTTGATGAAATGTTCGTTCATGACCCGGGCCACGTCGGTATTCTCAAACGATTCATGCGCCATGACATGGCACCAGTGACATGCGGCGTATCCGATGGACAGAAGAACCGGTTTTCCTGTCTTTCCTGCTTCCTCAAAAGCTTCCGGGCCCCATGGATACCAGTCCACGGGGTTGTCCGCATGCTGCTGCAAATATGGACTTGTTTCCTTGGCGAGTCGATTGGACATGAAACCTCCTGCTTCCATCCCGTTACCGGAAATGCCGTAAAAACCCGGCATTTCCATGCCTTATCCGGAAAATCTCCATATTGACATCCTGTGACCGGAAGACCGGAACAAAACACGGGACACGGACATTCCGGTTTCCTGAAATCATGGATCCATCATACAGCGTGGGAATCCCGGGGTCATCCCCGGAATCACCCGGACGGACGGGGATCGTTCCCTTTCAGAAACAGTCTCTTGATCATGTCCAGCCCTGTCATGTACAGCAATACGCATCCCAGGAGTCCCAGGATGATCCGGAGCGAAAGGGGCTCCATCAGGATCCCCCTGTTTGCCGCAAGACAGAC
>DAIEST010000126.1 GCA_027346125.1 Leptospirillum sp.
GAAAGACCATCATGCCGGAGTTGATTCAGGGGAAGGCCTCCCCGGAGAGAATCGCCGGCCAGGCAAGGGAGATTCTCTCCCGGCCCGAAACGCTGGCGAAGATGAGGAACGAACTGGAGCGGGTCCGGGAGAGATTGGGGACCCCGGGCGCTTCCGAAACGATTGCGCATCGCATTCTGGAAATGATGGGGCTTCTTTCGGTCTTCCCTTCCACCGGGAAGTTCCGTAAGGACCCTTCTTTCAAGGAGGGGCTATAAGGGGTGTTCAGCATTTTGCATACTGGAAGGGATGTGAGATGATCATGCTTCTGTCGTCCGATGGGGAGCTGGACGGATGGAAGCTCTTCCGTCCCCGAACGGGTAAAGACACATCGGACATCGGTCATGACAGGTCCATATCTGCCAGTCTCGCGATTCCTTTTGGCAGGGATCCTCATGCGGTTGGTCAAAAAACCGGATTTCGCCACTGACTTTGTCCGATGCTTTTTGCTTTGACCGGAAGATTCTACCGGCTCCAGCGACCTGACAAAAACACATGGAATCCTACTGAATGCTCCTTTTCTGGAAAGACCCCACATACAAGAGCATCCGCCGCCGTTTGCACGACTGGATCCACCCCTATCGACTGCTGATCGTTGGCGGAGTCGTCATGGCCTTTGTCAGCGCCGGCGTTTCGAGCGGCGTTCCGATCCTCCTGAAAGAACTGATCGATAAAGTGTTTTCCGAACGGAACCCCAGGCTCCTTTTCATTCTTCCTCTCTCGTTTTTCATCCTGTTTTCGGTCAAGGGCCTGACCGGTTTTCTTCAGGCCTACATGCTGAAGAAAGCGGCATTGTACATGGTCAGCGACGTCCGGCAGTCCCTCTTCGACCATCTTGTCGGGATGCCCCTGTCCGCCTTCGGGCGGGAAGGGACCGGCCAACTGATGTCCCGGGTCACGAACGATACGACGATCCTCCAGGGAGGGGTCGCGGAGATTATCCGCGACATGCTCAGGAACGCCTTCACCGCTCTGGGGATGCTCGTTGCTCTCCTGTACATGAATTACAAGCTGACGTTCTTTATCCTGCTGGCGGTCCCGTTCACCATCATCCCGATCCGGAAAATCGGAAAGCGTCTCCGGAAAGTCTCCTCCCATTCCCAGGAACGATTTGGCGACATCAACCAGCACCTTTCTGAAACCCTCACCGCCATTCGCCTGATCAAGTCGGTGGGTTCCGAGCAGTCCGAGATGGAGAAGTTCCGGGAGTATTCGCATTCCTATGCCAACGCCCAGTTCAAGATGGTCAAATACGAGAACATGCTTTCCCCGATCATGGAATCGATCGGGGCGCTCGGCATCGGCGTCGCCGTCTGGCTGGGAGGATACTCCGTCATCCATGGTCATCTGACACTGGGGACGCTGGTCGGTTTTATCACCGCCGCCCAGATGCTCTATCAACCCATCAAGGGGCTGGCAAACTCCCAGGCCGGCATCCAGTCCTCCCTTGCGGCGGCGGAGCGGATCGCTTCTCTTCTGGACCGTCCCCTCGAATCCGTCAACCGGGACGGGTCGGGGTGGCAGGTCGGACCGCTCGGCCGGGGAATCGAATTCAATGTAGTTTCCTTCAGATACCCGGGAAAGGAGGAGGCGGCGCTGGAGGAGATCACCCTCGTGATTCCGGCGGGAGGATTCGTGGCATTCGTCGGTCCGTCCGGTTCCGGAAAAAGCACGCTGGCAAACCTGGTTCCGCTTTTCTACTATCCGGAGAAGGGAGAAATCCTCTGGGACGGCAGAAACACAAAATCGTCCGATGTCGCAAGCCTCCGAAGCCAGATCGGAATCGTCACCCAGGACGTGATCCTGATGAACCAGACGATCCAGGAAAACCTGCTCTACGGATTGAAGCGTCCGGTGAGCGAAGAGGAAATGATCGAAGCCGCCAGGATTGCCCATGCTCATGAATTCATTTCCCGCTTGCCCGAGGGCTACCAGACACGAGTGGGAGAAAAGGGGATCTTTCTGTCGGGAGGGGAACGCCAGCGTCTTGCCCTGGCCCGGGTCGTCCTGCGGGATCCGAGTGTTTTGATTCTGGACGAAGCGACAAGCGCCCTCGATACGGAATCCGAGTTCGCGATCCAGAAGGCCCTCGAAAAAATCATGAGGGGCCGGACAACCATCGTCATTGCCCACCGTCTTTCCACCATCAGGAATGCCCAGAAGGTCTATGTCATGGACAAGGGACATATCGTCGAAGAAGGCTCCCATGAGGAACTGATGCAGACGGATGCCGGTCGGTATCGACGATTTCTCAGACTCTCCCTGTCGCATGCCGAAACGGAGATTCCGGCCGGATCGGAGAGTGCGGACTCTTAGTGGATGCGAACCGACTGTTCCGGATGGCCCGGATCATCAACCGGCTTCTCTGGCCGTTCCTTCTCCCTCTCATCGGCGGGGTCTGGATCTTTTCAAAAAAGGCCAGACCCCATTTCGGGGAACGTCTCGGACTCTGGTCGCATGAAGAATCGGGCAGAACCATCCTCCCGAAAAGCCAGGGGCCAAGACTTCTGTTTCACCTGGCAAGTCTGGGGGAAGCTCATGCTGCCACTCCGTTGATCGACGACCTGTCAAAACGCCACTGCCTCTATCTTACGACAACGACACTGACAGGGAGGGCCGCACTGAAGCGGAGATTCCCGGAAATCCCCGTTTCCCTGGCTCCGCTGGATCTTCCCGACCTTTGGCACCCATTCCTGAAAAGCCGTCGAATTGCCGGGATTCTCTTGTTCGAAACGGAGATCTGGCCAATCATGCTCCTTTCGGCTTACGCTTCGGGAATCCCCGTCGGCATGGTCAACGGGAGGCTCTCAAGTCGGGGAATGAAGCGGATGAGCCGTTTCGGATTCGTGTTCGGGCGACTCGTCAGAACGATGGATCCGATCCTCGTGCAGTCGCCGGCCGACCGGGATCGCTTTCTGGCTCTCGGAGCCTCTTCGGACAAGGTCGTATGGACAGGGAATCTGAAGTGGGATCTTCCGGAAGATCCGGACGATTCCGTCCTGTCCCGCAATCTTGAAGAATGGCTGACCTCGGGAGAAAAAGAGTTCCTGTCTTCGAACGGAAAACCGTTCAGGGTTTTGTTCTCTTCAGTGCATCCCGGCGAAACGCAGGAGCTGATGCAGGCGATCCTGAGAAAAACCCGATACTCCCGTCCGCTTCATATCGTCCTGGCGCCCCGGCATCTCGATCGCCTGCAGGAGTTTCATAAAGTCGTTTCCCTTTTCCGGTCGCATCGCTTTCGTTCCGGTTCCGGAAAACAATCTCCGGATTCGGCATCGCCGATTCTCCTGTCGGTACTGGATACTTACGGAGAACTTCGCATGTTGCCGCCGCTTTGCGAAATGGCGGTGATCGGAGGCACTGTGGAGCCGATCGGCGGACACAGTCCGGTCGAATCGGCCCACGCCGGCATTCCGCTGGTGATCGGACCCCATATCGACCATATCCGGGATCTGGTCCTGGCTCTTGAGGAGGGGGGAGGGATTCTTCGCATTGAAACAGCCGAAGAGCTTCCCGACCGGATCGAACGTCTCATGAATTCGGAAGAGGAACGTGCGACTCTTGGGGAGCGGGCGAAGAGAGTCTGCGAAGTCCAGAAAGGGTCACGTCAAAGAACCCTTGCAGGACTTCGGGATTTTCTGGAACGAACCGGCGGAAAAGTTGAAGGGTTGTCCAGTTGAAGGTCCCGCGCCCATGGCTCGCACCTTTTGCCATCGGGTATGCCTGTGGTGTTTTTGTGTGGGAAGCCTGTTACCGGTGGGGCGTTTTTTCCACAAGGAGGCTGTCGATCCCGGTCATTGGCGTCGGAAACATTACCGTCGGCGGCTCGGGAAAGACGCCGCTGGTCATCCGGCTGGCCCAGTATGCCCTGGAACGGGGAAAGTGTCCTGGGATCCTTTCCAGGGGATATGGGGGAACCCGGAGCCGCTCTTCGATGCCGGTCGTCTTCCGTGGCCGAGAGTCGCCCGGACCCGAAGAGGTCGGAGACGAACCGGCCCTGATGGCTAAAAAGCTGCCCGATGCGCTCTTCGGAATCTGTCCCGACCGTGTCAGGGGCGGAACAGCTCTTCAGGAAGCCGGAGCGGATCTGGTGATTCTGGACGACGGCTTTCAGTCTCTCGAACTCTTTCAGGATTTGAAGGTTGTTTTTCTTCCGGAGGGCAACTCCGGTTCTTTCGCGACATCTGTCTTCCATTTTCTTCCCGCAGGGAACCTGAGGGATTTTCCGTCCCGCCTTGCGGAGGCGGAGATTCTGGTCTATACGGCCGAGGCCGGAGAGAAAGGGGAGTCTCCCCATAAACGGCAGATCCGGGATAAGCTGGAGACATCTCTTGGCATCGGGAAAAACGGCCCGGAGATCCTGGGGACAAGACTTCGCTTTGCGGAAGTCGTCGGGGCGGATTTTGAACCGGCGGAATCCCTGGAAGATCTCAGACGGAAAAAAGTCGTGCTGGTATCCGGAATCGCCCGTCCCGAACGGTTTGCACAATTTCTCCGTGAGTTGGGCATTTACCCGGTCGATCACCTTATTCTAAAGGATCATGCATCCTACTCCGACGAGCGGATCAGGAAGATCCGGCAGTGGATCAAGAAGATCGAAGAGACCCGGGAGGTGGATCGGATCCTGACGACGGAAAAGGATCTGGTCAAATGGGCCGGCTCTTCTCATCCGGACACTCGACTTCGGGGGATATCCGTGAAAATGGACTGGCTCGAACAGTCAGGCTGGACAACACAGATCGATCCGCTTCTGGAACGCACCAAGGGATGAGGAGGGAATGATGGACACGGAGGAACGCGGGATCCGCATTCCTTTCTTCCTCCTGAATGGACTGGCGTCTTTCTTCCAGCGCCTGTCGCACGAGAATGCCCTGAAAGCTGGCTCCAGAATCGGGGATCTCCTGCGGGTCGTCATGAAGTCCAAAGTGGAACTCACCCGGACGAATCTTGAAAAAGCTTTCCCCGAACTCGTCGGGACGGAAGAGATCCGGAGTCTGGAGAGGGAAATCTTTCGGCATTTCGGGAAAGTCGGTGCGGAGTTCTTGCGGTTCCCGGTTCTTTCCGACGACTGGATTCGGCAACATGTATCGGTGGCAGGACTCCACTACATGAACGATCTTCTCGGACAGGGCAGGGGAGTCCTGGCGTATTCGGCCCACTTTGGCAATTGGGAACTGGCGATCAAGCGTCTCGCCCTCGAGGTCCCCACACAGATTCATGTGGTGATCCGCCGGATCAAGGATACGAATGTCCACTCTTTCATCAAAACCTATCGGGAACGATACGGAGGGGCCATCTCCATCCTTCAGGATCACAGTGCCGTTTCCATTCTCAAGATACTGAAGAAAAACGGGATCATTGTGGGGGTTCTCGACCAGAACTCTTCGGTGGACGAAGGGGTTTTTTCCCCGTTTTTTGGCCGTCCGGCCGCAACATATACAAGTCTCTCCCGGATTTCCCTGAAATACGGAATTCCGCTCCTTCCCGTTTTTGATGCGCGTGTCTCAGAGGAAAGCCATCAGGTAACGCTGGGGCCGACGCTCGAGATCCCGGACCTTCCGGAATCGGATGCCATTCAACATCTTACAGACCAGGCGACCGCCCGGATCGAGGAAGCCGTCCGGGAACATCCGGAGCAGTGGATATGGATGCACAACCGGTGGAAGACGGTTCCGCCGGAAAACCGGACTTCTTCCTGAAATGGGCCGCCTGCCGGGAGAAACAACAGTTTGAGAAAACGGATCACCGCCCCCTATCCCCCCATTCTGAACGTCGATCGTCTCCGGACGGATTTTTCCGGCACGTTCTTCCACCTTTTCGGACAGGGTCTGGGAGACACGGTCAATGCCCTCAGGATCCAGTCCGCAATCCAGTCGCTGTTTCCGGAATCCCGTTCGGTCATTTATTGCGATGAACGATGGTCGGAGCTTGTTCAACGCGTCCCGAACAGCGACATTCGATTCTACCCAAGGGCGCACGATCCCCGTTATCCGAAAGGGGGAGTGATCGGACCCGAGGAGGCGGCATTGAAGGAGATTCGGGGCGAACCGGTATCCGAGGCCTATCTTGCCTATCATTCCTCTCCGCTTCCGGACCAGCTTGCCCGGGGGGAGTCCACTCAGGAGTCGATCGTTCGAATGCTGGGACTTCCCTCCTCCATTCCGGAGTTTCGCCCCCTGGTCCCCATGAAGGAAGAAGACTGGAGGGAAACGGAACAGATCCTCCAGAAGCATGGTCTGGCCGCGGGCCAGTACTTTTTGATGGCCCCCCACACATGGCCCTCCAAGGATTGGGGGAAGAAAAACTTCGAGGCTTTGGGAGAAGCTCTTTATCGAACCCATGATCTTCCGGTTCTGGTTGCGGGACTTCCCGAACTGGGTGCTCTGGAATTTTCCGGAGCGCTCAATCTCTTCGATCTTCCCCTGCCGGTCGTGGCAGGACTGATTGCCCGCTCCGGACTCTTTATCGGACTGGATTCGGGACTTTCCCATCTCGCCGCAGCGTTCGATCTTCCGCTCGTCGTTCTCTACGCAAAGGGGAGAATTCCCGCATTTGAGATCCGGACGCATTCTCCCTACGCTTCATTGGTCCTCGAAACGGATGTCGACACGCCGATTTCCGTCGAAACGGTTCACCGGCTTGTGTCGTTCAAGCTCGCGAATCCGCTGGTGAAGTCTCCCGATTGTCCGGCCTGCGGCCGACAGATGGTGTATGTGATCGAGGCTTCGGAAGAGATTCTCAACAGACGGTGCGTCTGCGGAACCCAAAGAATCGAGAGAATCGACCGCATCAAAGATGCCCATGAAAACATGGCTCCCTTGCCGGAGCCCGACGGGAAAGAGGTTCTGGACAACCTTCAATCAGGACAGGAGTGGCGAGCGCCCGCTTCGGGAGAGGAACTTCTTCGATTCCTCTCCCGGCTGGAACGGGACAACCCCGATTCGTTCACCGTCTCGCTGGATATCCGGAACCCCTACAGACCGGTTTTGGCCGGGGAAAGTCCGGATAGAAGGGAAAACGGATCGGGCGCTTCATGGTTTCACTGGTCGCTGGACGGTCTTCTTCTGTTCTGTCGCTCGAAGGGATATTTTCCGGTCCGGATGAACAATGCCCCGTCCCCATCGTCGATCCGCTCGAAGATACAGTTTTCACAAACGCTGCCCGAAGACTCTCCGCTTGAGATTCCATGGGGAGGGAAGGTGCTCAGGATTCCCGGTGCCAGCTCCTACTTTTCCTGTTTTTCCTGGCAGTCGTGGGCAACTCCCCTTCGCTGGGTCGCTCTTTCCAAAAGAGCGCTTGTTCACGAAGGGCCCCGAAAGGCCGCTATGATCGCATCGGCTGTCTTTTTCATGGATCCCGGTCCAAGAACCTTCAAGTATGTCGTCAGATACGCATTGCGGAGTCTGATTCAAAAAACGACAAACCCTTCAACCGCCCAAAGGTCGAGTTCCTGATTATGGATAGAACCCGGAAAATCCCTGTTCCCGAGCTTCCGGAAAACGGACAGATACTCGTTGTTCTTCTCGGACGGATCGGCGATGTCGTGCTCACTCTTCCTTCGGTCATTGCCATCAAGAAGGCACGCCCCGATCTCTCCATCGACTGGGTGGTCGAGGATCGCTGTTCCGACCTTCTCCTCGATCATCCATGCCTGCGGTCAATCATCCTGTTTCGAAGGGCCGAGTTCGAGAACCGATGGAAACGAAAAGAATGGCGAGACTCTCTCAAGATTCTTCTGGACCTGACGAAACAGATACGGAGAACGCGCTATGACGCCGTCCTGGACTTTCAGGGGCTCCTGAAATCCGGAATCATCTCGGGTCTCGCACGATCTCCCTTGAAGCTCGGGAGCCCGTCCACCTACGGAAAGATGAAGGAAGGCGCATGGATCTTCTCGCGACAGGTTCCCCTGACACGCCCCGATCTCCATCTGGTCGACCGGCATGGACTCGTTGTCCAGTCTCTGCTTGGACCCGGATCTTTTTCCCGGGATTTTTTCATCCCGGTCTCCGCGCCCGAGCGCATGCGCGTGCATCATGTGCTCGGGGAAAAGGGCTGGGAGATGAATGAAGAGGAAGGGAGCCCGAAGGGAAACCTCATCTTGATCCATCCCTTTGCCAGCTGGCCCACAAGACGCTGGCCGATCTCCCGTTTTGCGGAGGTTGCCCGTTATTTTCTGGAAAAAGGTCACCATGTCGGGATCATCGGGGGAGGGGGAATCGCCCAGAAGGAATGGGTCGGACCGATAGCGGCTCTTCTTGGGAAGACAGACCGGGGGAAAACTGGTATAAAAGACAGACTTGCATTTTTTCTTGGAGAGATGTCCCTCAGGGAATCGGCTTTTCTGATGACGCTTTCTGAACTCGTGATTACGGACGACTCGGGTCCGATGCATCTTTCTGCGGCACTCGGTGTCAGAACGCTGGCGATATTCGGTCCGACGGATCCGGTTCGGCTTGGCCCATCCTATGGTCCCCAGTGTTCCTCCGTCCATCTCGATCTCGCCTGCCGGCCTTGCATGAAACGGCGCTGTCCCATCGGGACGCTGTGCCTGGAAGAACTTCCAACGGACAGGGTCATTGCGGAAGCCGAACGGCTTCTGGTCTTGCCTGATCTCAAAAATGACCGGAATGGACTCATCGGTGCCTTCGACCAGTTTTCTGATCGTTAAACCCAGTTCGCTGGGAGATATTGTTCATGCCTTTCCCCTTGTTGCATTTATCCGGCAACAGATCCCCGATGCCCGGATCGACTGGGTCGCCAATACGGAGTTTGTGGATCTCGTCAAACGACACCCCGATGTCCGGAAGGTCTTTCCCTTTCCCCGGAGCGAATGGGGATCCCGGGCATTCTTCCGATCCATGGGAACGATGGTTTCCGATCTCCGCGCGGAAGAATACGATGTCATCCTGGATATTCAGGGGCTGTTGCGTTCTGCGCTCCTGTCCCGGTTGGCCAGGGGGAAAAAGCGGATCGGGTTTTCCGATGCGCGGGAGGGGGCTTCGCTCCTGTATTCTGTCCCTGTCGCTCCGGGAGACGGGACTGTTTCCACGCTGCATGCCGTCCTGAAAAATCTTCAGGTCATGACGTCGCTGGGGTTCGACCCCAAGCCGATCCCCTCCGAACTGGTCTATTCGCAAGAGGATGAACGAACGCTGGATCTCCTTCTGGAGCGGTCGGGGTTGTCGGAAAAGAACGGTTTTCTGGTGATGCATCCGGGTGCCAAGAGGGCCATCAAGCAATGGCCATCCCTTTACTACTCGGAACTGATCGAGCGTCTGCACCGGAAATACCCGAAGACGCCCATCGTACTGATTGCCGGAAAAAAGGAGCAATCGCTTCTTGAGGAAATTGCGGACCGGACGACGGCCGGTCCGGTTCTTCTGGCGGGGAAACTCCCCATCGATCTTCTGCCCCTGTTCTTCAAGCGGACACGCCTTTACATCGGCAACGACTCCGGACCGCTCCATCTGGCAGTCCTTTCGGAAACACCGACCGTCTCGATCTTCGGTTCCTCGAACCCCGAGAGGACAGGACCCTTCGGATTCGGGGGCCGTCATGCCGTTCTCCGGGACCCGATCGAATGCTCTCCCTGCGGGGATTTCAAGGCGAATTGCCCGCACCGGAGCTGTCTGGTCGGGGTGACGCCCGATCGGGTCCTGACGGAAGCCGAGCGGATGCTTTCTGTCCGGCATGAATCTGTTCCAGTCTCCCTCCGGAATCCTCCGGCGTGAGAGGCCATGCCAACTCTGTACCCCTCAGTGTCTGTATCATTACCGGCAATGAAGAGGCCAATATTGCCGGCTGCCTGGATTCCCTGGGGGAGCTTCCCGATGAAGTCGTCGTCCTGGACGGCCAGAGCCTGGATCGCACCTGTGAAATCGCCCGTTCGAAAGGTGCAGTCGTCCACCGGCACCCGTTCGACAGTTTTGGAGCCCAGAAACAGCGTGCGGTGGATCTGGCCCGAAACGACTGGGTCTTTTTCCTGGATGCGGATGAGCGCATGACGGAAGTCCTGAGCCGCGAAATCGCCGATCTTCTGACCCGTCCGGATCTCCTGGCCCGGCATGCGGCCTACCGGGTCTGCCGGATCAACCATTTCCGCCAAAAACCCATTCTTCACGGGGGATGGGAAAAGGATTGCCTGATCCGGCTTTTCGACCGGAGAAACACATCGTTCGATGGCAAGGTCGTACATGAAGAGGTGATCGCCCCCGAGAGTGCCGGAACCCTGAAGGGGACCCTCGATCATTTTCCGGTTCATACAATTGAAGGATTCATCCAGAAAAATCTTCGCTATGCCGGAATGAAAGCCCGGAC
>DAIEST010000131.1 GCA_027346125.1 Leptospirillum sp.
ATTCTCGAATATCATGACCGCTCCCGTCTTGACAGTCTTGTGCATAACCTTGAAGAGGGAGGATTTCGCATTCTGGATATTGTCGAAAAGCTGCCCTCGGTCGGGCTCATCAAGGGAGCGTCGATCTCCGGGATTGGACGCACTCAAGCATCGGGTTGATGCAATGGTCGCAGGTTTCTGGGCTTTCGGGCGGATCAGATTCCGATGGCTTTCTTTGCCGCCGCGATTTGCAGATCCGGCTTTCTCCCATCTGATGGTCTCATCCCGTTTGAGTTCGGCGGCGACCGGCTTTTGTGCATCCGCTGGAACGAATTGTCACTCGTGATTCCAGTCTGTTTTTCGCCTGTTTTCCGTCATAGGCCCTTTGGAGTTCGGAGACGTCGAACTTCTTCATCTTGAGGAACGCCCGGGTGACGCGCGCCAGCTTCTCAGGATCTTTCGTCCGCATCATCCGGTACATATCAGCGGGAACAATCTGCCACGAGAGACTGTACCTGTCCTTGAGCCAGCCGCACATGCCTTCTTGTCCACCTTCGCTTGCAAGCTTTTCCCAGTAATAATCAATTTCTTCCTGCGTTTCGCATTTGACGATGAACGAGATCGATTCGTTGAACGTGAAAAGCGGCCCCGCGCTGATCGCCATGAACTCCTGTCCCAAAAGCTCGAAGGTCACGGCCTCCACCGTCCCCGAGGGAGTGTCGTGAAGCGTCGTCGTGCCTGTGATGCGCGAGCCCTTGAAGACAGACGCATAAAATCGGGCGGCTTCTTTGGCTTCCTTGTCGAACCACAGGTGCGGGACGATTTTTTGTTTGATCGTTGCCATCGTCTTTCACCATTTTCATGCTTTATGGATAAGCCTGGCTCATGAAGAGAGTGCCGGGGGCAATCATTGAGTCTGTGCGGAATCACTCCATTGCCCTCGGGATCGACAACCCCCCCCCCGCCGGCCGGCAGGGTCCGGATGCATTTCCCGCCTGATCCGGAATCATCGATATTTCCGTCAATGCATCGAATGGAGGCCGACCTGGTTTCCTTCCGTGTCCTGGATGATGGCAATGAACCCGTATGGCCCGATCGATGTTTTGGGGGTCAGGATTTTTCCTCCGCTTTCTTCGACCTTCGACAGGACTCCGTTCAAATCGTCTCCGGCGTGCAGATAGACGATCGTGTTTTCGCGGCATTCCCCTCCCGAAACGGCTCCTCCTACGCCTTCCATCCTTTCATGCGGAAAAGAGGCGTAGGGCATCTGGGGGCCGCTCATATCCTGAAGCGGTTCTCCCAGAATCTGGCTGTAAAACCGGACGGCCCGCGAAAAGTCCTTGCTCGGGATCTCAAACCAGTCGATGGCGTTTTTCATGGCATTTCTCCTTGTGCTTGTATGTGGGCTCCGTAGTCCAGCGATCTCCCCCATGGAGACGACGCCAGTCTATCCCGTCCGGATAAATCGCGCTTCTCTTATTTTGCTCTTCCGTCAAAACAAGCGGGATCCGGCCTCACAAGACATCCGAGAAGTGCCAGGAGAATGGGCGGATCAAGCGGTTTCGAGGGGCGCAGGTCGAGCACCAGAGGCTCACGGGCGCTTCCTCGGGGAAGAGGCAGCACTCCGACCAGGAGGGAGGAGGTCGGAACAAGGTAGGACTGGGGATCCCGGGGGGAGACTATTCCGGCGGCCATGAGGTATCCCGATGGCAGTGCATGAGGTATTTCAAAGGGTCCCGGTTCCATCAGGAGAATCCCGGCTTGCGGAAAGCCCTCCGGAATCGGTTTCGGAAAGAGACCGATAAAGATCGGTCCCCGGAAAGGATAAGGAGACCGGACAGTTCCGCGGATTTTCATTCCTGCCCGGTCAGGTTCCATCCTCTCCTGGAGGATGAGATAGTCTTCCAGCCACCGGGGGGAAAACTCGTCCGCCAGACGACGGAAAGCGGTGGGGGAAACGCCCACGAGACGCGTGAAGCGGCTGGTGAAACTTCCAAGGCTTTCGAATCCCAGGTCAAAGCAGATATCCGTCACCCGGTCGGGGGTGTCCAAAAGAAGCTTCTTGGCCTGCGCGATCCGGAGGGCCGCCAGGTATGCTCCCGGAGGGATCCCGACCGCGCGCCGGAAGATGCGGATGAAATGCCAGGAAGTGACCCGTGCTTCCTCCGCCAGTTCCTGAATGGAAGGGGGTTCCGGGAGGAATTTGCGCATGGAGCGGATCGCCGCTTCTGCCCGTCTTTCCAGGAGAATCGTCTGGCTTTGCTGGTGGGGTAAGGGCAGGAGATCGAGCATTTCCAGGGCTTTTTCCCGAGACATTTTTTCCCCGACGACGATGGTGATGGCCCTGGGTCAATGGTGCGGTCGCGTCACGTCCTGTTGCCTTGCGGGCATGAAGGCCCTGTGCTAGGTTTTTGAGGAGAGGACATGAAATCCCGTTTCAAAACCTATCATGGCAGGAGTGAACCCGCAAGGAAGGGCCGTTGTACAAATCCCGATTTCCGGCAAGGTTGTCGTGGTCGGGCCTGCGCAGGGGAGATGGCGCAAAAGCCCTTTGGCATCCGGAGCATTCATCCTGAAGAATCAGGGTGACAGGTGGGTCAAGACAGGATGGATCCGGAGATTTCCCCAGGGAGACTCGATGGCAAAAGAAGGTCAGGGAAATGTCGGGGACAGGCGGGCGGACACCGGAAAATTTCTGTCCGTGCTGCTCCTGGATCGGTATCGGAAGGTGGTCGAAGCGAAGTCGTCCCTGGAACAGCGCCCCGGCGATCCGGAGATGCTTCATGATTTCAGGACGTCCGTCCGGAAACTCCGGGCCCTGATCAAGTTTCTGGGACCGCTGGTTTCGGGATCCGGGAAGTCCCTGAACACGCTCCGGCAGGAGCTGAAGTCCTGCTTCCGATTTTTGGGGGAAATCCGCGAATGGGACGTGTTGCGCGCCGACTGGGATCGTATTCGGCCTTCCCTTCCCGGGCCCTGGAAGGAAGAAGCGTTTCCGTTCGGGTCGACAGGGGATCGTCGCCGGGATCTTCCGGACACTCTTCTCCTGCCGGCGCTGGCTGGCTCGTTCGAAGAGGTCCGTTGCTCTTTCGAACGGGGGCTTCGGGAACCGGTCCGTTCCATCGGGTCGTTTGCCAGGAAACGGCTGGGCCGCTGGGAC
>DAIEST010000139.1 GCA_027346125.1 Leptospirillum sp.
GAGGTAGACCGTATTGGGATCCAGTGCCGGGGCCGTCATGGAAAAACTCCCGTTCGTACTGGTGGTGGCTGTTCCGATCACTCCGGAACCGGAAGGGAATCTTTCCAGTGTGACATTTCCCTGAACCACCGGTCCGTCAAAGCTGGTTCCGGAAAGAACCGAAGATGAACTCCCGGAGCCCGGGCCCGGGGGAAATGTCATGGAGTTTTCCTGGCATCCGGAAAAGAGGATTGCGCAAGTCAAAAGAAGGGTCGTTCCGACCCGGGAACGGATGGCAGATGATGGAAGCAATCGTATCTCCTGAACATAAGGACTGGACGGGGAATGTGTTGTGGTTTGCGGGGTCAAAGAGGGATCGAGATTCCGAGGAACAATCGGTCGCTGTTGAGGGAACCCGACGGATTGGAATCGAGTCCCCCTCCTTCCGGAAAGAACAGACGGTTTTCGACCTCAAGTCCGACATGTTTTCCGGGCCAGAATACGGCCCCGAAGCCGATGTCGAAGACAGGAAGGATTGCCGACATGGAGACCGGACGGGCCAGATCGTAGAAAGCTGCGCCCGCGCCGCCCGACAGGTAGAGGCTCAAAAACCGGACAGGATTGATCCAGTAGAAAAGATTCTCGGTTACGGTGCTTTGGGACAGCGTGCAATTTCCGCAGATCTGGGGAGTCCAGAGAATATCCGTCTCGAGTCCCAGATTGGGGACGAAAAACAGTTTCGCCTGGCCCCCGAATCCTGCGGCTCCATTGGAGAATCCGACTCCGGGGGTCAGGATGGCGCGATCCGCCCCAAGAAGATTCCCGGTCTTCCAGAAACATGTGAGCGCGATGGCGACTCCGATCGTCAATGACCATCGCATTTTGGGTTTTTTCATCCGTCCTTCTCCTTATTTACCGTTTACGCAAACCTGATGGACACGGCGGGAGAAAGCAAGTGGGATGCTAGGTTTTATTCATTGCTGAAGAACGACTTATGAATTAGGGATCATCGGGAAGTCGGTCACGATTGGTCGGAGGACCGGAAAAAGGTTGGCCGGAGGGCTGATCAACAGGGGCAAAATGGATGGATGAGAATGGGAATCAGAATCGATCGTTTGAGGGAAAAGCGAAAAACCGGGGAGGCCGTTCTCCCCGGAGTGTCGCTTCAGGTCGTTCTGTGGTTCAGGAGTCCTGCTTGATGATGTTCCCCGAGAAGATCATGGTGGTGGCGATACTGTTGGGGGTGCAGGATATTCCCCAGCAGTTGGTGGCCAATGCTTCGTTGGCTCCCATGATGTAAAGGAGTTTGAGGTTGGTGCTGTTTACGGTGAAGGTTGAGGAGGAAGCCTGGATGAACGGGTAAGTGTTCGGAGAGACACTGTATTCGTTCAAGCCAAATGGCGTGGCGAACGGACCGCTGGCAGAGGTGTTTCCGGTCATGTCGTCTTCCTGGGGGGAGGAGGCATTCTGAAGAGTCAGGGAAGATCCTGATCCCTGAATGCAGAAGGGGATGGAGACGCCGCCTACGGTGGGGCCCGTCAGCGTTCCCCGGAGCAGATACCCCGAAGAGCAGGTTGCCCCCTCTCCTTCCTGATCCGAAGGCTTGAAGTTTCCCCAGATGGGTTGTGCTCCCGTGCTGACCAGGACGGCGTCGACCCTGACGGCCCGGTTGGATGGCCCGGTGCCGCCGGCGCGGATGGAAAATCCCGATCCGTTGTTGAGCCAGCTGCTGTCCAGGGGAAGGATTGTTCCGGTCAGGGTGAAGTCAAGATGGCTGTTGTCGGTAAGAACCATGGAAATGGACTTTCCCATGACTTGTCCACGGCTGATTCCGGCAATGTTGAGAGAGGCCGTGGCGCTTCCCATCGCGATGGTTCCTGCGGCATCCACCGAGACGGTGGCCGAAAAAGGTTCGATCAGGGGAGTGCTGTTGGCGGTGCCGTCGGTGGAAACGCCGGATTCTTCCAGGACTCCCTGAAGGGTATAGCTTCCCGGTGTGACGGGAATCTGCATGGAGACGTCATCGCCGCCGTCGAGTTCCGGCGCCCAGTCGGGATTTTCGGAAATCAGGTTCAGGTAGTTCTCGATGTTGGTGCAGGATGTAAAGTTGCCGGCACTCGAGTTGAGGAGATTGCTTGAGGTATCGGGACTTGCCTGGCCGGCAATCGATTGTGCCATTTCCCATGAATCCCGGACCGACGTGGGATTCTCATGATTGTCGACGTCGCACATGACGTCGACCGCAAGTTCCAGCAGCTCTTTGCGGTGAGCGGAGAGAAGGGAGTGATAGGAGTCGCTGGTCAGTGTGGAGAGGTTCCCGTCCAGCTTTTCCGCCAGGGCCAGCGCGGCTGTCGTCACCTGTGAGATTTCGAGATCCGGCAGGTTGGCGGACTGTAGTGTCTGGTCCGATTGTTCGGACAGCTTCTGCGACGATCCGAGAAAAGAGACGAGCGTTGTGTTTCCGTCTGTCGCGGTGGCAAATACCGGTTCGTTGCCGGGCGGCAGGGAAACCGTTACGGTATAAGCCCCGGAAGAGTCGCTGGTTCCCGTTCCGACGATCGTTCCGGTCGCTCCGGGAGACCCCGTTGTGATGGTAACGGTGGCGTTTGCGATGGGGCCGTCGATGACCTTGCCGGACAGCGCGACGCCTCCTGCCCCGCCGCTTCCGGACGAACTGCTGCAGGCCGTCAGAAACAGTGCTGCGAGTAAAAATCCTCCCCAGCCGAGGAGGGTGTTTCCCTTGCGTTTCTTGCCCATCGAAATTCCCTTTGTGGTAACGAGTGAAGGCATGAGGACCGGATGGAATCATAACCCTTTCTTGATTGAAAGGGATTCTAGAAAAACGGATGCGGGAACGCTGTGAATCAAATCACAGATGGAGTGTGATTTCAGTCACGGTTTCCCCGGGAGACTCAGTTCTGGATGGTGCAGGCGGACATGAAGGGAGAGGCGGGGATCAGGTTTGACGAGGAGTTGGCATTCCAGATCTGGTTGGGAGATCCGATTCCTCCGGTTGTATTGATGGAAATCTGGTAGATCGAACCGTTCGAGGTCGGGAGATAGATCTGGTTGTTCTTCTGGTCTACGCAGGGAGAGGTGATCGTGCCGGGAAGGCCGGTGGCGGTGGCAGTATAGGTGGATGTGGAGACGACGGAATTTCCGCCCAGAAGGCTCCCGACTTGTCCCGGACTGGGAACGGACAGGTAAAAGTAAGTGGTGGCGGGGCTGAAAGCATTCCCCCAGACATTGCCCAGCTTCGTCATCAGGGTGGATGGGGTTGAGAATGTGCCAGGTGTTGATGTGCTCCACCCCTGAAAATATTCCGGATTCGTGGAAACCGCCGAAGAAATAACGGAAGTTGAAATCGTCACGAGAATATCGCAGGTGGAGGGCCCGACCAGACAGTCCACGGCGATGGAAATGGGGTAGGTTGCTGGTGTAGAGGAAGTGGAGGTTTTATAACAGGTTTTTGTCTTGATGTTGATGGCCGCAATATTGTAGGTAGGGCTTGGGGTGGTGATGCCATCCACGGCCAGCAGCCAGTTCCCGTCGGGGGTGGCCGTCACTCCCGAATACTTGGCAAGACAAGATGATGGCGTGAGCGTTCCGGACGACGACAGCGCCCCCCCTCCCGTGACGGTGTAGGTGGCGATGGAGGAGCCCCCCGTCGCCGCATAGAGCACCGGTGGTGTGCCGGATCCGCCCGGGGTCTGGACATACTGGAGGGAATAGACGTTTCCGGAGACGACCGGAGAGGTGGAGACGGGTTTCAGCACGTTGTTGGACTGGAGCGAGAAGGCGTAGATCCCGCTTCCTGTTCCGACATAGAGGATTGTTCCGGTGGAGGTGGCCACGTCCGGACCCCCTCCGCAGGCGGTTATTCCGA
>DAIEST010000204.1 GCA_027346125.1 Leptospirillum sp.
ATCGGGTGAGTGATAAATGTGCCCGGGATTTGATTGTGTGTCCGAAACGCCAGCCGGCAATCCTTCGGAAGGGATTGGAGCCGATTTGGCGTCTTTTGTCAGGTTCCCTTGGCTATTGACCTGCAAAATGAATGTTCTGGCACATATCTTTTCTGCAAATGAAAGCGGATCTTCCCTTCGGGTGAAAGAAAATCGCGCAACCGGACGAGGACAAAAGAATGAAGTGCAAAAGAAAAATGCGCCATCCGGGCAAAGTCTTTTGGAGGATATTCGCATCAGGCGGTCCACAACCCGCAACAATGCGTGCCGCCTGGTTTTCGGCGGCATGACATTTTCCGGATGAGGAGACAACGGAGAGTAATTCATTCTCGACGACGACGGAAGATGATCAGGACGACCTCCCGTTCGGTACTGTGCCCGCCCCTTTTTCTGGTAGATCTGACAACCTGTTTTTGCTCCGTTGCGGAGCAAGCCACGGGATCCTAAACTGAAAGAATCCTTTTAGCAACATCATCGTAAAACAACAGATAGGTAAATTCAACATCCTTTGATTCGAAAACCTATCTCATTGGAGGGATTTTTGCGTATTCGAAGGATTTCGTCTCCGATCCTGTCAGAATGCCGCTATTTCATTGAAAGTGCTTGACGTACGGCTTGAGAGCTGTAGTGTATAGTCTTGTGTGCAAGACAGGATGAAAATATGGTGCATCCGGTCGGCCGACAGGGGAAAAAGGGTGGGATTGTTCCCGAGAATGCGGGCTGTCCGGCGATCGGAGCGACTTTGTCCGGACAGATTGGTGAAGGCTGTTTCCCGCCGCATTGTGATTTGTGTCAAGATTGGTCGCGTGACGGGGATCAAATTTGTGAATGAACGGGAAAACGTGCTGAAACGCGATGGGAGGATTCAGTGGTCACGGAAAAACGGGAACCAGCGGGAGACTCCCTGGAAGGACGCATCCTTTCCTTTCTGAAAGAGGAAGCCCAGAAGCCGGTGAGGTCCGACCGGCTGATCGATGCCGTCATCCGGAAAAAGAAGGAACGCAAGGAGATCGCCAGAGCGCTGGATCTTCTGGCCGACGAGAAGAAGGTCCTGATTCTCCAGGGCGGATATGTCGCGCTGCCGGAGCGTCTCCATCTCCGTTCCGGGGTGTTTCTGGCCCATCCGGACGGGTATGGTTTTGTCGTGGCGGAAGGATTTCCCGACGATCTCTTCATTCCCGTTTCCTCCACGCTTGGAGCGATGCATCAGGACAAGGTACTGGCCGTATTGACGGGAAAGGACGGACGGGGACGGACGGAAGGACAGATTTTCGAGGTCGTTTCCCGTTCCCGGAAGTCCATTGTCGGAACGGTCCGGTTCTTTGAGGGAGGGGTGACGCTGCGTCCGCGGGATCCCCGTCTGAACCACGACTTCCTGGTGGTGGGAGATGTGTCCCCGGAGATCAGAAGCGGCGACCTTGCCGTTCTGGAAATCGTCCGTTATCCGGAGGGGGGAAGGATTCCCGAAGGCCATATCGTCCAGTCCCTGGGAGAGGCGTCGAACCCGGCGCTGGATACGGATCTGGTTCTGGCCACCTATCAGTTGAGCGAAAAGTTCCCCGACCCGGTGGAAGAAGAGGCCCATCGGGTCGCCAGGGAGATCCCCATCCGTCCCGGAAAGGACAGGGAGGATCTCAGGGACCGGACGATCCTGACGATCGACGGGGACAGCGCGCGGGATTTCGACGATGCCCTGTCTCTCGAGGAAAAGCCGGACGGGACGGTCGAGGTCGGGATCCATATCGCGGACGTCGCTGCCTACGTCGCCCAGGGAGGCGTGCTGGATCGGGAAGCGTACCGGAGGGGGACAAGCGTGTATTTCCCCGACCGGGTCGTTCCGATGTTTCCCGAAGTGCTTTCCAACGGGGTTCTCTCCCTGAACCCGGACGAAGACCGACTGGCCCGCACGGTTCAGGTTCATCTGGATCGGACCGGGAAGATCCTGGGTTCCAGGATTTTCCGGTCCGTGATCCGAAGCCGGATGCGCGCGACGTATTCCCGCGTCCACCCGGTTCTGATGGGAGAAAGCCCGGATGTTCCCGAGCGGACATTCGCCCCGCTGCTTCGGGCCATGTGGGGAGTCGCCCAGAAACTGAAACTGGCCAGGTTCGAGCAGGGCAGCCTCGACTTCGATCTTCCCGAGCCGGAGATTGTTCTGGATCTCCGGGGAGAGCCGATCGACATCATCCGCTCTCCCCGCTACCTGTCTCACCAGCTGGTGGAAGAGTTCATGCTTCTTGCCAACCGGATCGTCGCCCAGGAGCTGTCCCGAAAGTTTCAGGTGGCGATGTTCCGGGTTCACGAAACCCCTTCGCCCGAGAAAATCGAGGATCTGGGGCTTTTCCTGGGGGCTCTGGGCCTTGCCCTGCCGGTCCGGAAAGGGGGAGGGTTCCGGACGAAGGATCTTTCGGGGATCCTGGAATCGACCCGGGGGACGCCATTGGAGAAAATGGTTCATTTTTCCGTTTTGCGCTCTCTCAAACAGGCCCGTTACGATACCCGCCCGTTGGGTCATTTCGGACTGGCGATGGAGGACTATACCCACTTTACCTCCCCGATTCGCCGGTATCCGGATCTGATCGTGCACCGGCTTCTGGACCTGCCTGCCGGAAGCTCGCCTTCCGAGCGCATGCCGGAACCGCTCGACCGCATTGCGAACCACGTTTCGGAGAGGGAACGCGTTTCCGTCGATGCGGAGCGGATGGCGATCGATCTGAAGAGGATCCGGTTCATGGCCCAGCATCTTGGAAAAACCTTCGAGGGAACCGTTTCGGGCGTGACGGGTTTCGGATTTTTTGTGGAACTCAAGGAAATACTGGTGGAAGGTCTGGTCCCGGTCTCTTCCCTGCACGACGACTACTACATCTACGACGAGAAGAGACATCTCCTGAGAGGGGAGTCCACCCGACGGGAGTTCCGGATCGGGGATCCCGTCAAGGTCCGGGTGGCCCGGGTGGATTCGGAGCGGCTCCGGATCGAATTTGCGATGGATGGGGAAGAAGGACTGGAGCCGCGGAAAAAAAGGCGGAAGAGTTCTTCTTCCAGGAGAAGGGGGACGGGACGGGGCGGGAAAAAGAAATAGCCGGATCGTCCTAGGAAGATCCGCCCTCTGCCTGGGTGCTTTCGCGCGCCGCGTTCGAGAAGTCGGCGGAGGCTTTTTCGTACTGGTTCTTTTCCTGTGCCGGATTTCCCAGTTCGCTGTACTCCCTGGCGGACTTCAGGCGGGTCTGTCCCGCGTCGGCATATTTGTTCGCGGCATCAAGATGGTTTAATATGACACTTTGTTCGTGGGCCGATTTTTCGATCTGCTGGGCGGACGTCCGGTATTTCTGGGCGGCGTTGAGATGGTTTCCCATCAGGGAGTTGGTGGCCGCACAGGCCGAAAACCCGAACGAGAGAAAGCCGCATGCAAAGAGAAGCGTCCGGGTTGTCCCTGACGTGTTTGCCTTTTTTGCCATCGATGAATCCTTTTTCAGTAGGCGAGGAACGGGAGTCTGTTCCTTGGCCGAGAATGAAGTGGGCTTCCAGTCGAAACGGCACCATTGTGTCACAACAGAGTTGATCGGACAAGAGATCTGGTGAGCATCGGAAATACCCTCCTGAAACGTTCCGGCCGGTTCCGACCTTTTTTCTGGCTGTTTCTGGCAGCGGTCGCGACTGCTGCCTTTTCCGTCTTTCCGGGGTGTTCGACGCTGTCGGTCGTTCCCCGGATACCCGACCGCAAGGCGGATCTTTTTTCGGTTTCCATGATGGGAGCGTCCCGCTCCGGAGAAAGCCTCATCAAGGTTCGGACCTGCTCGAACCGATATTTCGATGCGGTCTTCCATTGGCCCGGACAGCCCTCCCGGGTTCTGGAAATGCAGTCCGCATGGCCCACGGGGTTCGATCTGGACCGTGGAGAGGTGATCCTCCCATTTTCTGCACTCTACCGCAACGAAGACCATGGGAGCGTCCGGACGGTTTCCCTGAACGGGTATGTCCTTTTCCACAATCTTTCGACGTGCCGGATCGAGCGGGCGGTTTTTGTTCCCGGCTCCGACGGATCCGTCATCGAGCCGAAGCTCTTCATTCTCGACGGAAAAGACTTCGGTCATCGGGATCCCTGGTCTCCGAGAGAGATCATCTTCACGGGATATCGTGTGCTCCTGAACGAGTCCCTGTCGGTGGTCGGACCGATCCCGTTCGAAGATGCGAACCAGGATGTCCAGTATCCTGTCGTCCTGTTCAACGGGGTGGAACAGCAGAACCGGGAACTGCGGGGCGTCAACCCTCCGGATTTCGATCGGCGCCTGTCGATGGATCTGTGGTTCAGGGGGAAACCGTTCCAGATTCATGTGACAGGGGACGGATCCGACGGGCTCTTTGTGGCCAGCAATCCCCACATCGTCGGAATGGGCGTCCTCCTTCCCCGGGTTCAGCCCCCCTATACCTTCCCCGACAGAAGCTATCGTTTTGCCCTGGGGGGCGGATTGCTGGTGGACGGTCCCGTCGCCATGCAGGGGACGATCCGTTTCTCCAGGCAGACGAACGAGTTTTCTCTTGTGGGCCAGATGAACCAGGCCGGTTCGCTTCTCGATCCCTTCCGCTTTTTCGGGCATTACCGGAAAGGGGCCCTGTCCCGTTTTGGCATTCCGGGGGAGATCGACCTGCCCATGGAGTTCAACCATCGGCCGATGACGCTTGTCCTGCTTCCGGACCCGAACCAGAGAACCTACTGGATCGGGTCGGTGGACCAGAATCTCTTCGGCGTGATGGATCCTGTTCGGTGAAAACCCTGATTCCGGAGGAACGCGGTATGCTCGAAGGCGAAAAAGAAGCAGAACGATCGAACGGTGGACCGGCCGAGATGAGCCCCGGCAGGTCCCGGATCATGAGGGTTCTCTTCCGGCTCTTCACGATCCTCGAATTCGGATTTCTGGGGTTCATCCTGTACGACCTGTTCCGGAAATACATCCTGACGGGAAACCTGGACTGGTGGAAAAGGTAGGGTCCGGAGGGGATTCCCTCTCCCGGATCGATCGGGAGATCATTTCCTGCGCCGCCTGTCCGAGACTCGTCCGCTGGAGGGAACAGGCGGCTCGGGAAAAAAAGGCGATGTACCGAGATCAGACCTACTGGGGGAAACCCGTTCCCGGATTCGGGGATCCCGCCGCCGTCCTGTGGCTGATCGGTCTTGCCCCTGCGGCGCATGGGGGAAATCGGACGGGGAGGGTTTTCACCGGCGACCGGTCGGGGGATTTTCTCTACCGGGCTCTTCACGATACGGGGTGGGCCCGTCTTCCGGAAGTCCGGGGCATGGACGACGGACAGGAACTGTTCGGGGCCTATCTCTCTGCCGCCGTCCGCTGTGCCCCTCCCGAAAACAGGCCGACTCCGGAGGAATTCACGAATTGCCGGCCGTTTCTCCTGAGAGAATCAAGGCAGTTGCCAAAGCTCGGGGCCGTTCTGGTTCTGGGCGCGCTGGCCCTGCACGAATGGATCGCCATGATGCGCGGGGCGGATCCGGGCACCTTCCGGAAGATGCCGAAGTTTGCCCACGGCGCCGAAGTTCTCTATCCGGCTCCTTATCCGAAGCTCTTCATATCCTACCATCCAAGCCAGCGGAATACCCAGACCGGACTCCTTACGCTACCGATGATGACGGGGATCCTGGACCGTATCCGGAC
>DAIEST010000123.1 GCA_027346125.1 Leptospirillum sp.
TGTCAGCGGTCGATTAAAACCAGCCACCTAGAGTCGAATCAAAACCAGCCACTTTGAGAGGAGCTGCTGTATACCTTCCATGAAGGAGGGCATACGGTGAATACACTCAAGATGGCGAAATCCCAAGCGATTATAGGATTACTTCAACAAGGATGGGCGCATCGGCGCATTGCTCGCGAATTGGGAGTCAATCGCGAGACAGTGAGCCATTATGCGAAAATCCAGAAAGCCGCAACCTCAAACCCGGCCATTTCGACCACCGGCTCCGAGACGACTCCGGAGCCAAACCCGGCCATTTCGACCACCGGCTCGAGAGGCTTGTCCAGAGGGAGCGGCCGGAGAAGTTCCTGCGAACCCTTCGACGCGGTGATCCAGGCAAAGTGCACCCTCGGACTGTCCGCCCAGCGGATTTTTCAGGATCTTGTGGCCGACCACGGCTTTCCGGGGTCCTACAGCTCCGTCAGGCGCTATGTTCGACGGATCGAAGAGACGCGGCCCTTGCCGTTCCGCCGAATGGAAGTGGAGCCCGGAGCCGAAGCCCAGGTCGACTTCGGAACAGGCCGGTGGCTCCGGGAAGGAGATCACCGGCGCAAAGTCCATGTACTGCGGGTGGTCCTGAGCCATTCCCGGAAAGCGTACAGCGAGGCCGTCCGGCATCAGACCGCCGAGGAGTTCATTCGCCTTCTGGAGAATGCGTTCCGGGCGTTTGGCGGATGTCCAAAAACCCTGGTTCCCGACAATCTGAAGGCCGCCGTTCTCAAGGCAGACTGGTACGACCCGGAGCTCAATCCGAAGATTCTGGCCTTCTGCCGCCATTACAGCATTGTTCTCCTCCCGACCAGGCCCTATACGCCCCGCCACAAGGGAAAAATCGAACGAGGGATCGATTACGTCCAGGAAAACGCCCTCAAAGGGAAGGAGTTCTCCAGTCTGGAGGACCTCAACCGGTATCTGAAAGACTGGGAACGCACCGTGGCAGACACCCGCATCCATGGAACCACCCGCGCCCATGTGGGGCAGGTGTTCGAATTGGTCGAGCGTCCGGTCCTGCAACCGCTTACCGCCGATCCGTTTCCCCTTTATGAGGAAGGGAGGCGAAAGGTCCACCGGGACGGCCATGTGGAGGTGAAGCGGTCCTACTATTCCGTGCCGCCCGAATATCTCGGGCGCGAGGTCTGGGTCCGATGGGACAGCCGGCTCGTCCGGGTCTTCAACGACCGGCACGAGCAGATTGCTCTCCATCCCCGCGTTCGGATCGGGGCCTTCCAGACCGACCGCACGCACATTCCGGCAGAGAAGATCTCCAGCGTGGAGCGGGGCGTTCCGGACATGCTCCGCCGGGCGGCCAGAATCGGGGAGAACGCCAAACAATGGAGTCAGGCCTGTCTTTCGGTCCGGGGGATCGAAGGGATCCGGGTTCTCCAGGGATTTTTGTCTCTGACAAGATCCCACACGGCGGCGGCCATCGATCGCGCCGCACGGACCGCTCTTGAGGTCCAGCTCTTCCGGCTCCGCCCCCTTCGGGAGATCCTGGCCCGCATCGTTCTCCCGAACACCCCGGAACTGACCGTCTCCCATCCCATCATCCGTCCCCTCTCCGAATATCAGCAGATTGTGGACGACAACCATCTGGAGCATCCCGTTCTCAAGGAGGAGTGACATGAACCCCCAACTGCGCACCGGTCTCAAACGTCTCAATCTGTCCGGACTTCTTGCCACACTGGAGGTTCGTCTTCTGGAAGCCACCGCCAACCAGTTGTCCCCCCTCGAGTTTCTGGAACTTCTGGTCTCGGACGAGATGACGGCCCGGCAAGACCGCGCCATCGTCCGTCGCGTCAAAGAGGCGGGCTTCCGGGAGATCAAGCGTCTGGAGGAGTTCGACTTCTCCTTCAATCCTTCCCTTTCGAAAAAGCGTGTGTTCGATCTGGCCACGGGCCACATCCTGCACGAAAAGCGCGATGTGCTCTTCAGCGGACCGCCCGGGGTAGGGAAGTCCCACCTTGTCCAGGCGCTGGGATACCAGTATGCCCGCATGGGCTTTACCGTCCTGTACCGGTCCATCTTCGACGCCGTGTCTGAACTCATGCAGTCCGAGACCTTTCAGGAACGGGACAAGGTCCTCCGAAAGTACCTGCGGCCGGATCTCCTGATTATCGACGACATGGGGCTCAAGAATCTCCCCCGGCACGGCGGAGAGCATCTGTTCGAGATCATCATGCGCCGCTTCGAACTGCGTTCCACCTTCATGACGTCCAATCGCCCCCTGGAGGACTGGGGTCTGCTGATCGGTGATGTTCCCACGGCCACGGCCATCCTCGACCGGTTCCTGAGCCGGGCCGAGATCTTCACCATCACGGGCCGGAGTTACCGGCTGAAGCGGGGACCGGTTCAGACCGGGGAGGAGCCTTCCGCTTCGGAAGAGGAACAGAAAACAGAGGCTGTATAATACAGAGTCTGTATTGAATAATATGTATTACGTATTGAATCGAAAAACCATCCATGACGAGGAGGACGACGATGCAACCGGAAAAGAAAGCCCTCACCCAGGAAGAGGTTCACCGATGTGCCGACCAGCTCACCCAGGAGGGCCGCTCCCCCACGATCGCTGCCGTGCGCGAACGCCTCGGGTCGGGAAGCGCAACCACGATCCACAAGTATCTGACAACGTGGAAAGATCAGAAAACGCCGCCGCCCACTGCCTCCCTCCAGCCCATGCCGGACGTCCTCCGGGCCGTTCAGTCCGAAATCGACCGGGCGGTCTCGGCTGCCCGGAAGAGTCTGGAGGAAGAGATCAGAACCCTCCGTCAGGAGGGGAGCGAATGGACACGGGAAATGGAGCGAATGGAATCCGGGCGGGAGAATCTGGAGGCGCAGGTCGAACAGCTGACACGGGAACGAAACGCTCTGGAAGGGCGTATGGGCGGACGCGTGGAAGAACTGATGGCCGAAATTTCCCTCCTTCGGGAAGAACGGGACCAGGAACGGAAAGACAAGGCAGAAGCCCGGGAAATCGCCGCGGAGCTCCGGGGGCGCTTCGCACAACTCCAGGACCTCTCAGAGAAAAAAGAGTCTCTGTAAGATCTTGGCTCAGGAATGGATATTTGACTTTTATGGGCAAGGAATGAAAGATCGATCAGGGATTCAACTCAAGGACAAAGAAAAAGTCCTGATCGAAAACATGAACACTGGCTGGTTTTGATTCGATCACCAGTGGCTGGTTTTGATCCGACTAATGACA
>DAIEST010000217.1 GCA_027346125.1 Leptospirillum sp.
GAAATCCAGCATCTTGAGACGCTGGTCCGAAAGATCCCAGCCCTTCCGGTCACGATAGGTTTCCAGAACGGACCACTTGATTGCCCAGTCCACCGTTCGGGACAAGCTTTCCGGATCGCGCCGGAGCCGGTCGAGCATCTCACCCCACCGACCGACCAGATCGGAGGTTTCCCCGTCCATTCCGTCCCGCTCCAGGAATTTCAGGACCTGGGCGTGGAGTTCTTCCTGGATCTCCAGGGCGGTCATTGTCCGGCCGTTTTCCAGCTCGAGGGGCTTCCTGAACGTACGGTCCCGGCTCACCCGATGGAACGCTCCCACCCAGTCGGACAGGACCGGAGAATCCAGCGCGCCGGCCTCCAGCGCCCGAAGGACGAGAAGAGTCGTCCCCACCTTCAGGTAGGTGGAGATTTCGGAAACGTTGGAGTCCCCGGTAATGACGTGGAACCTTCGATACCGGGATCGTTCGGCATGAGGCTCGTCCCGGGTGTTGATCACCGACCGGCGGACCATGGTGGAAAGCCCCATCGGAACCTCAAAGAACTCTGCCCGCTGGGAAAGATGAAAGGTTCCGGGCTCCGACACGCTGAGGTCGGAACCGAGCTTTCCCGCGCCGCAGAACAGGACACGGGTCACCAGATGGCCGGCAATCCCCCTCGCCAGGGCTTCGAACGGCATGGACCTGGGCAGAAGATAGTTTTCGTGATACCCCCACGAATTCCCCTTGCCGTCCGCATTGTTCTTCAGGACGAGAAGGGGCGGGCCCCCGCCCTGCCGTCGGGAAAGGGCGTCCCGGCACTGGGCGACCATCCGGTCTCCCGCGCGTTCGTAACGGACGACATCGCGGACCGTCACGCATTCGGGGCCCGAATACTCGGGATGGGCTCCGTCCACATACAGGCGCCCCCCGTTGTACAGCGGCTTGTTGAGCCGTCGGTTCTCCGGATCCTCCGGGTTCTCCCGGTCCCCTTCCGCAAGGAATCCCCGGGCGTCGAACCGGGGATCTTCGTTCTCGTAGTCCCACAGGACCGCGGCGTGATACAGATCCGAAATGCCGGAGATCAGATCCTTCGACAGCTCCCCTTGATCCTCGGGAGTGCGATCCGACCACGAAAGACCGTATTCGACCTCCGTCCCGACGATTCCGACAATCCGTTCCCGTTCCGATTTGCCCACAATGCCTCCTTTCCCGGAGGTTCCCGGAGCCTTCTAAAGATAGTGCCCCGCAGGAACCGTCTCGATCGGACGCGCCTTGGGCGAACGACCGGCCAGCGTCTTCACGTGGGAAATCCGCTCGCTCTTCCGACCGGCAATCCGGGCCCAGTCGTCGGGATTGGTCGTATTGGGCAGGTCCTCGTTTTCCTGATACTCTCTCCGGATGGCGAACAGGAGGTCCTCCTGCCTGAGCCCCCGGGCTCCCGGCTCGCGTATTTCCCTCTTGATGGCTTCCTTCTTCGCCCTGGCCATGATTCCCTCGATCATCGCGCCGCTGGCGAAATCCTTGAAATACAGGACTTCCTTTTCGCCGTTCGAATAAGTCACCTCGAGAAACCGGTTTTCCTCCGACTGGGCATACATCCGGCTCACGGCCTGGTCGATCAGCCACTCGACGGCCTTCGTCCTGTCCCCTCCGCCCTGCTCCAGAAGTTCTCCGGACAGGGGGATCGGCGCCCGGAAATACTTCGAATAGATTGCCCTGGCTTTCGATTCGTCCGGACGGTCGATCCGGACCCTCACATCCAGGCGGCCGGGCCGGAGAATCGCCGGATCGATCAGATCCTGCCGGTTGGACGCCCCGATCACGATCACATTCCGAAGACGCTCAACTCCGTCGATCTCTGCCAGAAACTGGGGAACGATCGTGCTCTCCATGTCCGAGGAAACGCCCGATCCCCGCGTCCTGAACAGGGAGTCCATCTCGTCGAAGAACACGATCACGGGGTATCCCTCGCGCGCTTTTTCACGGGCACGGGCAAAGACTTCCCGGATCTGGCGCTCCGATTCCCCCACGTATTTGTTCAACAGTTCAGGACCTTTGACATGAAGGAAATACGAACGGGCATCCCCCCCTCTCGTCTGCTCCATCCGGCGGCCCACAGAATTGGCCACCGCCTTGGCGATCAGGGTCTTACCGCAGCCCGGAGGCCCATAAAGAAGAACCCCTTTCGGCGGGGGAAGGTGGTAGTTTTCGAAGAGTTCCGGGTAGAGGAACGGGAGTTCGACGGCATCCCGGACGATTTCAAGCTCTTCATCAAGACCTCCGATGTCCTCGAACGTAACGTCCGGGATCTCTTCAAGAACCACCTGACCGACTTCGCTTTTGGGAAGCTTTTCGAGAATGATGCCGCTTCGGGCGTCCATCATGACATGATCCCCCACCGCAAGCGAGGCGGCAGGCAGAGCGGAGGAGAGAAGCGCGGCGCGGTCGACCCCGGACTCCCCGCTGACGATCAGTCGCCCTTCATCGAGGATTTCCTTGACATAGACGATCTCTCCCTGCCTCTCCAGCGGACCGGTTCCAATGATGTTGAAGGCTTCGTTCAGAAGGACGGGCATCCCGTGATGCAGTGCGGAAAGCTGCATCTCCGGGGAAATCTGGACGCGCATCTTCCGGCCGGAGAGGTAGACATCGGCTTCCCTGCGGTCCGGATAGATTTCGTCAAGCGTGGCAAAAGAATTGGGGGGAGTCGTAAGCTTGGCGATCTCCTCCTTCAGAACCCGGATTTCCTCCCGGGCCTTCCGGAGCGTGTCTTCAAGCTTCTTGTTGAGCGCGGCGGCCGTCTCCAGAAGACTCTGGGATTCGGTCTGCTCCTCGATATGTCGTTCCAGAACGCGGATCCGCTGATTCAGCCGATCGACTTCAGGTGCATCCAGATCCGACCGGCTGTCAGGGGGAGTCCCAAACTGTTCCGCGTTTCTTCCTTCGTCCCCAGGTTTGCGTGACATCTCACTTCACCCTCCCGAAAGATCGCGGTTCAAAACCGTTTCGCCCTTCCCGATCGGCAACCCGACGGTTGCCAGGGCTCGCCGTCAACGTGAGTATATCATCCCACCGGAAGACGGTCAAACAAAGGAGGGCCAAGAATGGCTATTCTTGGCCCTCGGGAAAGGCTTGACTCAAAAAACCGGCTTCAAGGCTGAGACAGGTCCTGAATAATCCGCTCGACATGTCCCTCCACTTTGACTTTCGGATAAATCTTCCGAACCGTGCCGTTTCCGTCGATCAGAAAGGTCGTCCGTTCGATCCCGATGGACTTGCGACCGTACATGTTTTTCTCCTTCAGGACGCCATAGGACGTGGAGATGCTCCCGTCCGGATCGGAGAGAAGAGGAAAAGTCAGCCCATACTTCTCCCGGAACTTTCTGTGGCTGTCCGCCGAATCCCGGGAAACACCCAGAACAAGGACCCCGGCCTTGACCAGGTCGGACAGGCGGTCCCGGAAATCACAGGATTCCCTCGTGCACCCGGGTGTGTCGTCCTTGGGATAGAAGTAAAGGACAACCTTCTTTCCCTTGAGTTCGGACAAACGGATCGGCGACTTGTCGTATCCGACGACCTCCGCCGAGAACTCCGGGGCCTGATCCCCAATCTGCAATGACTCCGACATCTGTCTTCCCTTCCTTCCCGTATGTTCGAATCCTATTTTGAACCGGCATTCAGAATGACCGGAAGACCGTTCTTCCCACCGCCGATAATGATAATCTTGGCATTGGGGCTCTTGGCAAGTTTTTCGGTCGCCTGAATTCCTTTCCATACCAGATATTCATGGGTCAGGTTCTTCTGGACGATCTTCTGGAACCCATTGATCCCTTCCGCCTCGATCCGGCGCTTCTCGGCTTCCTTCCGGGCCACGTCCAGGACATACTCCATCCTCTGGTAGTTCTGCTCTTCCGTCAACTTCCGCTCGATCGCCACACGAATCACCTGCGGGAGACGGACATTGCGGATCAGGAACCCCGTCACCACGATGGGATACGGACCGAGCTTGTTCTTGAGAGCCCCCAGAATCTCCCGCTCGATCAGTTCGCGCTGATTGGAATAGATCTGGGAGGGCGTGTACCGCCCCACGATCTTGCGGGCCTCGCTTCTCACATACGGTGCGATCAGGGTGTGGTAATAATCGGGCCCGACCGTTTCCTGGAGCGTCGGAAGATGATCGGCCTCCACCTTGTAGATCACCGAGGAGTCCATCCCGATCGGAAGCCCGTTGATCGACAGGACATGGAGCTGGATCCGGGCCTCCTGTGTCCTGAGGTCATAAATGTACATCTCATTCCAGGGTGCGATGATCTGAACCCCTTCCCGATAGACCGTCGAGGTATCGGTTCCATGACTGATATTCCAGAACACCCCGGCTTTCCCGGGGTTGATCGATACGATGCATCCGGACAAAAGCAGGAACAGGACAGGGACTCCCATCAGACGACAAAAGCGGGACAACGCTCCCTTGCCGCACTCACACCAATCCCCCTCCACCGACTCGGATTTCCGATTCATTTTCACACCCCCCCCTTCGATTTGCGAATCACGGCTCTCCGGCAATCCCTGCCGCACCCACAAAAGCTACGGCCCTACATGAATCAGGTTCATAACGGAAGAATCCTTGGGAACAGTCTCGGAAATCTCGCCCATCGTCACCCCTCCCGGAACGGTCAGGACGCGAACGGTCACCAGAAGCATCTGTCCCAGATCGGTATAGTTTCCAATGACCAGACGATTGGCCTTCAGGGAAGCTGCCACGTCCAGGAGCGACCTGGTATCCAGGATTCCCTGGCCGAGTCCTTCCTTCCGCAGTTCCTGATGGATCTGGCCCGCATCGATCAACACCAGGCCACGGTCGTTCTGGAGAACGCCTCCGACGCGGATCCCCAGAAACCGTCCCAGCGAATGAGCCACGCCGCCAAGGTCCGTGAAATGGGGAACGGCCACCCTTTGCACCGTCCCGGGGCCTCCATGCCCCCGTTCCCGGGCAAGAAGCTTCGAAATCCCGTCGCCGAGGACAGTCACCAGCGTCTTCAGGGATTCCACCGATGCCTTCTGCTCCGCCAGAAAAGTCGTTTCCTTCGGAGGAACATAGGGAACGGCCGGCGTCGTCTGGCACGAAGCCAGCAGGAGAGCCGCCCCCAGGGAGAACACTCCCGTTGCCCTGCCGGCATGAATTGTTCCGATCTTTCGAAACACGGGAACCCCCTTTCTCAGCTCCCCAACGTTCCGGGATTCATCCGGAGATCGTGTTCGAGCCTGAGTTCGTCGAGAAGCTGGCGCAACTGGAGAGACTGGTCCCCGGTCAGGATCCCTTTGCTGCCTTCATCCTCTATCGCCCGTTCGAGATGAAGCCATTTCGACTCCGCGACAAACCGCTCCCTTTCGATATCGGATTCGATTCCCAGCAGGTTCGACTTCAGGTGCTCGTAGGGTGTCATGACGATCCTCCTTCCTACAGAATCTGGCTCTTTGCGCCACTTCCTGCCCCCATCATACACCCTGGGAACAGTATTTGCCTCAAGAAAACGGGAAATGGGGGAATGCACGGAAGCTGCTTTTTAAGGCAAGGCTTGTCCTGATCCGGGAGAGAAAACTATGCTAGCATATGCGGGTCCCTGTGCAAAAAACATAAAATAGGGGAGGAACCTTTCCCGGAGATCCGCCGGGAGGGAAGTCATGGTCATGTTGTCGGAAGACAGCAATTTGCCAAGGAGGATTCAATGAGAGGAAGACAAGCCGGAGCGGTCGTTACGATCATATCTGCCATATTGCTCCTGCTCGCCCCGATGGGGGTGACGCCCGTATCCGCATCGGAGAAAACGACCGTGAAAATCGTCTCTCCCAAAAGCGGAGCGGTCGTTCACGATCCGTTCATGCTCAAATACATCTATCATAAGGGACCGAGAGCCAACCACGTCCATGTCTATGTCGACGGAACCCTCTACAAGCCCACACACGACAATCCCGTCAAGATGGATATCCCGGCGGGCAAGCATACCATCGTCGTGAAAGCCGCCAGTCGCCATCATCACATTCTTGGCCCCAAGAGCCAGGTGACCGTGACGGTCAAGTAAAAGGGCCCACTGGCCCGGACCTCTTCCCGACCCGTTCCAACCGGGAAGGATTCCGGGTCAGTCCCCCATTTTCAGGACGGCCGCCCCCTCGATCCGGTCCTCTTTCAGATCCGTCAGCGCACAAAGCGC
>DAIEST010000125.1 GCA_027346125.1 Leptospirillum sp.
AACCGGAGGTTCGTCCTTGAGTTCTACAACCCGTTCGCAGATATTGGCCGCAAGATCGCTCATCCGCTCCAGATCGGTGATGATCTTCATCGCCGTGATGATGAACCGGAGATCCCGGGCTTCCGGCTGATGGAGCGCAATCATCCGGATACACTCCTCGTCGATCCCGACTTCCATCGCGTTGACCTGATGGTCCCTGGCAATAATGGCATTCGCCTTTTCCACGTCCCGACCCGCAAGAGACTGCATCGCTCCCTCGAGCTGCTCCTCCACCATATGTCCCATGGCGGTCACGCGTTCCTTGAGCTGTTCGAGTTCAACATCAAAATGCCTGTACACCATTATTGCCTTTCCCGCAAGAGCGTCAGCCAAAACGCCCGGTAATATAGTCTTCGGTTCTGACATCCGACGGATTGGTGAAGATCCGGGATGTTTCCCCCATCTCCACCAGCTCTCCGGAGAGGAAGAACGCCGTCTGGTCCGAAACCCGGGCGGCCTGCTGCATATTGTGGGTCACGATCACGATCGCGTACTGGGTTTTCAGATCCTGGATCAGCTCTTCGATCCGGGAGGTGGAGATCGGATCCAGGGCCGAAGCCGGTTCGTCCAGCAAAATGACCTCCGGTTCCACCGCAAGGGCCCGTGCAATGCAAAGACGCTGCTGCTGCCCGCCGGACAAGGAAAATGCCGAACTGTCCAGCCGTTCCTTGACTTCATCCCAGAGAGCGGCGGCCCGCAGGGACTTTTCCACCATGTCCGAAAGAATCGAACGGGAGCGGATGCCCTGTATACGAAGGCCATACGCCACGTTCTCGAAAATGGACTTATGGAACGGGTTGGGCTTCTGGAAAACCATTCCGACCCGGCGTCTCAGCATAACAGGATGCATCTCGGAAGAGTAGATATCGACACCATCGAGCGTCACCTGACCTTCGATGGAAAACTCCTTCACGAAATCGTTCATCCGGTTCAAGGATCTGAGGAATGTTGTCTTTCCACAGCCGGATGGTCCGATCAGTGCCAGAACCTGACGATCAGGAATTTCGAGAGAGATGTCCCTGAGAGCGGCATTCTCCCCATAATAGGCATAGAAGCTGGCGACACTCATCCGGGCCATTGATCAGCGGCCCTCCCGATCCCAATGGTCACGGAACTCCATCGTTCCATCTTTACTTCCTCCCTGTACCTATCCGACCCTGGATGCGATCTTTCTCGATCCCCACGTCAACAGACGAATCCCCAGATCGATCACCAGCACGATTGCCAGAAGAACCAGCGCAGCCGCCATGGCTTTGACATGCATCACCTTTGACGGTTCATGGACATAAATGAAAATCTGCATGGCGAGATCGCCGACAGCTCCCTGACTCCCGACCAGGGAGTTCGGGATCCCCGTGTTGTAATAGTTCGTGAAGACAAGAGGGGCTGTCTGTCCCAGAACATTCAGAATCCCCAGGAGAATCCCCGTCCCGATCCCGGCCATGGCCCCGGGCAGGGCCACACCCCTCAGAGTCTGCCACCGTGAAGCACCAAGGGCAAACGCCCCCTCGATATACGAGATCGGAACGTCCCGGAGCGCCTGTTCCGTCACCCGGGTCACGATCGGGATCATGATGAACCCCAGCGTCAACCCCCCGGCCAGAGCGGAGAACCCCCAATGAAGACCGTAACCGGTCGATGTAGAAAACACGTAAAAACCGACGATCCCCCATACGACCGAAGGTACCCCAAGCAGCAGATCCGACAGAAGACGGACCGCCCTGGCCGCCGGATTTTTCCCTTCCTGCCAGAGATACATCCCCGCCCATATACCCACCGGAACGGAAAGAGAACTGGCCAGAACCACCAGAATCATGCTGCCGGCAATACCGTTCAGGATCCCTCCCTCGCTTCCCACCGGAAATCCGGTCGGGAGGGTAGAGATGAAGTTCCAGTCCAGAACGGACTTCCCCCTGTCCCATGCCACATAGACGATCAGAAGGAGCGGCGCTACCGCCACCCCGAAGAACAGGAACGTCAATGAGCCCAGGATGGCGTTTCGAAATCGGCGGTGGAACGAGAGAGAAGCCCGGGAATGATCCATCCTATCCGCCTCCCACGGAACCGGCGAGTCGGCCTCCCATCAGCCGCATGAGAAGCTCCCGGCCCAGCGTGTTCACGACCAGCGTGATCAGAAGGAGGATCAGTCCGAGTTCCACCTCGGCTGCGGCATACAGGGGATCGATCACGGCATAGGTAAACGTGTTGGCCAGAAGGGAACTGATCGTATACCCGACATCCTGAATGGTCTGGGGAATGGAGGCCTGGTTGCCGACCAGGAGGAGGACTGCCATCGTCTCCCCCACCGCCCTCCCGAACCCGAGAATCACCGACCCCACAATTCCCGGAATGACTGCCTTCAGTTTGACAAAAAAGAGCGTCTCGGCTTTTGTCGCGCCCAGCGCATAGGAAGCTTCCACCATTTCCTGGGGAACCATCAGCAGAGAATCCCGGGTCACGGTGGCCACCAGTGGAACGATCATGAACCCGACAACGATACCCGCAGCCAGAACCCCGTACCCGAGGGCATCCCCGTTGAAGAAGTCCCACCGTTTTCCCAGCGTATTGGCCAGAAAAGGTTCCAGATGATCCCGGAGGAGGGGCACCATGAAGGTAATACCGAACGCCCCGAAAACGATCGAAGGGATCCCGGCCAGCATTTCCATCAGGGTCGAGACAATCCCAGACATCCATTTCGGGGCGTAATCAGAGAGGAAAAGAGCGGAAAAAATGGCGACCGGAATGGAAATGAGCAAGGCGATCCCCGTGACCCAGAAGGTTCCGACCAGATAGGCCAGCCCTCCAAAAATGCCTCTCGAAGGATTCCAGGCTTGCGACCACAGGAATGAAAAGCCAAATTTCCGGATCGAAGGCCAGGCAGTCACGACGCACACAAGAAGAACCACCGAAAAAAGAGCCAGAATGAAAAGACCTCCACCCTTCAGGCCCCAGCCGAAGAACCGGTCCGACTGGATTGAAGACTCTTTCCCGATCGCTCTCTTGTCGAGGGGGCCCCTTCTCTGCAACAGTTTCTCCGGCTCTCCGGATTCCACCCCCGACACCATTTCCTCCGACTTCACCCGAACCCCTTTCAGGAACTGTCCACTTGCAGAAAAACCGGCCATCAAAACGCGGAGACCGGGAAACCCCATCAAGCGAGGAATCCCGGTTCCGGAAACAACCTTCAGTCCTTGAGGAAACTGCCTTCCGGAAGGATCACCCGGGAGACCGCTCGTTGTAGGAGTTGCCCGGCAGAAGGCGGTGAATGATTTTGTCCAGACGACCTTTCAGCGGACGGAAGGGAAGAGGGGCAAACCCGCTGTTGACCGTATACTTGGCGTCCTGTCCCTCGCTCAAGGCCCAGATGATGAGGTCCCGGACATGTTTCATGGACTCTCCGTCCAGGTTGGTATTCACCATCCAGAACTCGAAGTTCGCATCGGGATAGACATTCTTTCCATGAATGTTCCAGACCATCGAACGGTTGAAGTCGTCGGGGAACGACGGGTCCTTGAGCGCCGCATGTCCCGCGTTGCGGATCGTGTCGACCGAACCTTCCACGAAGTAGCCGTCAAGATTCTTGAGCGCTGCGGTGGTCAGGTGATACTCATTGACCCATCCGAGACCCACGTATCCGATCGAACCGGGGGAGGACATCACGGCTGCGACCACGGCATCGCTTCCATTGTATCCGGAGCCGACCGGCCAGGCGGGGGACATGTCCCTTCCCACCTGATTGAACCACTCGGAGGACGTCTGGTTCAGATAATCGGTAAACACGAATGTCGTGCCGGAAGCATCGGCCCTGTGCACCACGCGGATCTTGGTGTGGGGAAAATGGACACCCGGATTCAGGGCACGGATCTGGTGATCGTTCCAGTACCGGATCTTGCCCAGGAAGATGCGTGCCAGAACCTTTCCGTCAAAACGCAGCTTGGTCGACTTAGAAAGTCCCGGAACGTTATAGATCACCTGTGCGTCATCGAACGCGATCGGCACACTGACAAGATTCGGATATCTCTTCCTCAACTCTTTTGTCAGATAGGCGTCGGATGCCCCGATCGTGATATTTCCGTTGGCCGCATTGGAAATCCCGAACCCCGAACCGGTAGACGCAACGGAAATATGGAGCCCCGGGTGGGATTTCATATAGGCGATCGCCCAGACCTGCCCGAGCGGAAAAAGCATGGACGAACCCGAAATCGTGATGCTGTCGGCAGACCAGCCCGTCCCGGGAGAGATGAACGGAGCCAGACAAACGGCGACCAGAAGCAGAAGCATCCTGCCGAAACGATTGCCGCCCCGGCGACCTTCTGAAGAATCGGATGAAAACATGCAAGCCTCCTTGGGAGTCTATTTCAAATTGATTATCAAAATATCAAAACAGGAAAATGACAAACTCGTGACAAAATGATTACACGCGGACGATCTCCTTGCTCTTTTCTCCTCCTTTTTGCTCCTCTTCCATGTTTTCCCAGAACCGTTTCCGGGCTCCTCGGGATCCCCACTCCAGATACAACCGACACGCCTTATGCTGGGATGTCCGGCAGATCTGTTCACGGTACTTTTTCTGCTTGACCGGACTCATGCCTGCCTGATCGTCCAGAAGGCAGAATGTGTTATCGGGCTGGAGGGCTCTCCTGAGATGGGGACAGTCCTCAGGGCGGCGGCCCCAGACCGGTCGAACCGATTCAGACTCCATTCTCCGACCTCCTCATTGAAGGGAATCAGAAACCTGCTTCGGGGAAGAACCAAAAGAAGGGTCCCGGAAGCGGTAACCGGTTCCGCGGAGCGTTTCGATGAATCGCGGACCTCCGGGCTTCTCGCCCAGCTTCTTCCGGAGGGACCAGATGTGGACGTTCAGGTTATGTTCGTCCACCTCCCACTCCTCCCCCCAAAGAACCTTCATCATCTCCTCACGACTGATCGCAACACCTTTCCTGGAAACCAGATACACCAGAATCCGGAACTCGATGGGTGTCAGACGGACTTCGCGCCCATCCACCCACGTTTCGTACCGGAGGGTGTCCACCACAATCGCACCCAGATCGAATCGCGCCTTGGGAAACGGTCCTTCGTCCCGGGACTTTTCGACTCTCCGGACGAGCGCATGGACCCGGGCAACGAGTTCCCGGCTCGAAAACGGTTTTCCCAGGAAATCGTCGGCACCCTCTTCGATGGCCCGGACTTTCAGGTCCGCATCGGACACGGCAGAAAGGGCCAGAATCGGAACGTCCCGGATTTCTTTCTGGTTCCGGATGAATCGGCAGAGTTCGACGCCATCTCGCAGCGGAAGCATCAGATCGATAATGACGAGGGCCAGACTGCCCTGCCCCTGAATCCGGCGAATCACCCAGACAGCCTCTTCTCCATCGCGCGCCGTCACAACCTCATAACCTTCGCGGGACAGCAGCGCTCTCGACAGAACGAGCAGATCCTCCTCATCATCGATGACCAGAACGATCGGTTTTCCGGATTCCCTTTCCATCTCTCTCCTGCTTCCCTGCATCCGTCCAATCGGGATACCCCAAGGATACCCCTATCGCACGGATGTCCAAATAGACCGAAGACAAGAACGGAAACCAACCCATGTATAACGGCGACGATCCTGCGGCATAATCAAAGAAACAGGGGGGAGGCTCCCCTCCCCCCGATTCCGGTCAGAACAGGTAGAACCAGGACATCATCACCCGATTGTCGAGCGCTGAAAGACCTGTCGTATAAAGCGTGTCGTATTGCCCGAACTCGAGGCCTGCCCGAACCGCAGGGGTAAAGTCGTGCCAGAGATCGACGAAGGCGAAGGTGTTGCGCGTCCATGCGGCCGTGTACTTGAAAAGGCCGTTCGCAGAACCTGCACCACCCGTATTTGCTACACCGACCGCATTGGCAATGCTTTGAAGATTGGTCGAGTTGTCCACCGCGATTCCCAGAGAAATGGACGTATGCGCATCGTCCGGGAAGTAGTACTGGAGGTTCATGTTGTAGGTCTGAACATCCAGAGGCACGAACGCGTTTCCGTTCATGAAGAATGTCCCGCCCGGATATGTTCCCGCCGCACCGGCAATACAAGAGTTATTCGCTGTTGCCGCTCCACATCCTCCCGTTCCAAAATTCAGGTTGGGGAACTGCCATGCATCACCGGAACCGTAGGAGTACTCTGCCGTCAAGGTCAGGTTGTTGCCTGGCTTACCGTCGTGAATGGGAATGATCGGCAACCAAAGGTCCAGCGCGTAGGCTGAGGTCCATTGATTGAATCCACCACCGTTGCCGCTATAAGCATACGTGGTCTTCCCCGCATTGGTTGTTCCCACCGAGCTTGCCGTATACCCCTGAAAATTGGTCTGGATGTCCGAAAAACCGATCGCCAACGGGAACTGTCCCTTCCCCGTATCACCGATCATCCCTTCACCTGTCCAGTTGGAATTGGCCCACTTGATCCCTTCGACAAACGTTGGAACCCCGGAGATAAAAGCCGGAGGCATCTGGACCGAAGCTGCGACCTCGACCTTGTTGCCTTCGTCCATATGAAAAACCTTGTACCACCGGGCTTGTGGGAACCGTCCATAGAGAGTTCCCGGCGCTGGAGCGATCTGCACCGAATTATAGATGTTGTATGGCTGC
>DAIEST010000234.1 GCA_027346125.1 Leptospirillum sp.
CCGCTTCTCGCATCCTATATTCCGGGCCGTTACGGAGAGACTGCCGCAGCGGAACAGAACGCTTCCGGAAAACCCGTATCGCAAGAGGTCCCCAATGACCATTGAACAGAACAGCGAATCGGGAAATACGCATCCGATCTTTATCGTCGATGACGATCCGGTCGTAGTGAAACAGCTTTACTGGCTGTTCAAGGGAGACTATCCGGTTCTCTCCGCCAGCACCTACGGGGACGCGATCGACCTGTTCCTGAAAGAAAAGCCGCCGGTCGCCATTCTGGACCTGTCTCTCGGAAAAAATACCCAGCAGGACGGGATCGACCTCCTGCGGCTCTTCTCCGAAGCGGACCCCCACTTTCACGGGATCATCCTGAGCGGATCCATCGACCGTCCCCGTGCACTGGAAGCCGTTCGTCTGGGCGCCTACGACCTCCTCGACAAATCGATCGAACCGGACGAACTGAAGCGTGTGGTCGGCAGGGCCTACAACCGGGCACTGCTCGGGCGGGACATCCGGAAAACGCCTCCAGGAGAATCCGAACCCGTGACGGATAACCCATTCCCGTGCATCGTCACCCAAAGCACAAAGATCAAGGAGATGCTGCGACTCCTCCAGAAGATCAGCGCCACCGATGTCTCTGTCCTGATTACAGGAGAAAGCGGAACCGGAAAAGAACTTTTCGCCCGGGCCTGCCATGAAAGAAGCCACCGGAAAGATGGACCATTCATCGCAATCAACTGCGGAGCCATTCCTGAAAATCTTCTCGAGAGCGAACTCTTCGGTCACGAAAAGGGTTCCTTCACCGGGGCGACCGAAAGCCGTGCCGGAAAGTTCGAAGCGGCCAACCATGGCACCCTGTTTCTCGACGAAGTGGCCGAACTTCATATCGAGCTTCAGGTCAAGCTTCTCCGGATCCTTCAGGACAAGATCGTCGAACGGGTCGGGAGCCGCACCGGAAAACAGCTGGATGTCCGCATCATCGCCGCGACCAACCAGCCCCTCACCGACCTCATGGCCCAGGGACGATTCCGGGAAGACCTTTATTACCGCCTGAGCGTCATGGGATTCCATCTGCCCCCCCTGAGAGAACGGGAAGGAGATGTGATCGTTCTGGCGCAGCATTTCCTGGAACAGTTCAAAACCGAATACCAGAAGAACCAGCTGGTGGATTTCAGCCGGGAATGCCTCGATCTGATCAAACGATACGAATGGCCGGGAAATATTCGGGAACTGGAGAACCGCATCCAGCGGGCCGTCATCGTCGCAAACGGGAAATGGGTCACACCATCGGATCTGGACATCGAACTCCAGATGGGTAGCGGACCAGCATTCTCCTCTTCCTCCCTGAATCTGCAGGAAGCCCGGGAAGAAGCGGAAAAGAAAATGCTGCTCGAAGCCTTCGAGTCTGCCCGGGGCAATATCAGCCAGGTCGCACGAATCATCGGAACCAGCCGTCCGACCGTTCACGCCCTCATCAAAAAACACGGGCTCACCCCCCGTCACTTTAAGGAATAACCCACAT
>DAIEST010000128.1 GCA_027346125.1 Leptospirillum sp.
CGGCCGATGGTACAGATCCTTGAGTCCCGCCTCCCATCCCATCGACAGGGCCTTGTCGATGCATTTGTACACCGTGGGACGGCTCGTTCCGGTCTGCGCTGCGATGGTGGCAAGAGGAACGTGATCGGCATAAGCCAACAAAACCTTCGCCCGTTGCACCTCCCGAAGAGGAGCCGTGCGGGATTGGGCAATCGTCTGGATCTGTTGTCGCTGTCGTTCGTCCAGCACCAATGGAGACCTCTGTGTTTTATCCGCCATAACGCCCTCCTGGGATGATGGGTTGGTTATGGCTTCAGGATACAGGAATCAGATTATAATGTAAATACTTTATTGGGTCTTTCTGCTAGATAGTTCCGCAAAATATGGGTCGCCAACTGACGGAAGATCTCGGCCTGCTTGCTGTTGCCCCGATATCCGATCGAAATGATGGCGTCCAGATTGTAGTGGGGGAACATCGCAGGAAACCTGTCGATTCCCCTCCATTCGAACCTGTGCAAAAACTTCACAGGTTGAATCTTTTCTCAATTCTTCGTCGTCATAAATGCCTGCAGATGCGTACAATGCTCGTGCGGTCGACACCGAACAGGTCCGGCATCTGCTGTTGCGTCAACCAGACGGTTTCGTTGTCCAGTTTCACATAGAGATTCAGTTTTCCACTATTGTCCTGAAACAGGATGATTTCGCTTATCCTCGACTGATCCCCCTCATAAACTCAAGATCCCTGCCTGGAAAACCGATAAAGACCTTGTCTAACCGTAGCCATTCACCCAAATTTCAGGAGGAATGATGGATAAACGGAAAATTCAGGACATTCTCCATTTCAGAAAAGATCTCCCGCCGTTTCTGGTTCACCTCACGAAGGACAAAGACAAAGAAAAAAAAGCCAAGGACAACCTCATCGGTATTTTAGACGACAAAAAACTAAAACAAAGCGGGGAACGCATCAGCAGCATCGGCTTCCTTACTGACTCCTCGACCATTAATCCCTCAGAAAAAAAGGAATTTCTTTCCGCCATCTGCGTCACCGAGACTCCGCTCGAATCCATCCATTGCCTGATCGATATTCAGGGACGTCAAGTCAACCTCGAACCTTACGGAGTCGTTTTTCTCAAAGAAAGACTCAAAGAAAAGAACTTTCATCCTGCTCTCTATTTCAACAATTCAAACGAAGGGCATTCGGATCCGATCCTCAAGGCAATCGGAACGCTCGCATCGTCCGCCCCCGATGAAGCCAAAAAGTTTTTTCCTCTTGTCACCACTTTTGGTCATTTGGTAGGACCCTCCAAACCCAGTGGAGGTTGGCAAGATTTCTACTGGGAGCGCGAGTGGCGACGACCTTTTTACTATGGAGATTTTTCGTTTTCCTTCAGCGAGAATCCTAAGAATAATGATGTTTTTTGCGGACTTTGCCCCGAAAGCGAGATCGACTTTTTTGAAGGGAAATCTTCTGGACTCCCCTTTATCGATCCTAGGCGGCCCCTTTCCTGGTATGCGCAAAAACTCATCAGGCGTCGGAAAGTCCTTAACATAGAACATTCCGTTGTTTGAGACGATATTCCCTCTCATCAGTTTCTGGAGAGATGCGGTCCCGAAGGGAGAGACTCGCAAGTCTCGGGCTTGGGAGCGATAAAGCGGCCTTTCGGATCGATCTCTCCCGTCAAAAGACCGTACAGGACAAACCCGTGTCCGAATTTCCGGTGGCATGATCTTCGACACACGTTCGCAACCCGGCTGGTTCATGCAGGGGCCGATCTTTACACTGTCCAGCGACTCGGACGCTGGCAGTCCCTGTTCATGGTGATGCGGTATGCCCATCACAACCTCGAAAACCTTCGGACAGGCATGGAAGCCGTCAACCGGCTGGCTAGCACAAATTTAGCACAGTCCGGAGAATAGGGAGAGTCAATGGCGGGGGAAAATATCTTAAATAATTTATAAATATTGATATTTAAACGGGATTCGAACCCGCGACCCTCGCCTTGGCAAGGCGTTTAAAAGCCTTTTCTGTTGCTCTCCGTTTTTCTATAATGCTTTGGTTTCAATGATTTTTTGATGCTCCAATTTGTTCTGTTTTCCTCGGTTTTGTTTTCTTATTGGAGCAAAATTGGAGCAAAAATTCTTCCGGAAAATGGCTGATTTAACGGACGATTGTACTCTCCTGATCCTCGTCGAATTGTACGGGGGTCAAGCGCCCTCAACCAGGGTATCAAATGGAACAAGGAACGGTTCCCGCAGGACTTTGTTTTCCATTTGACCGAAAAGGAATAAGAGGAGGTTGCCACAAATTGTGATCACCTCCCGCCTCAATTTCTCTCCGTGATTTTCCGGGACTTGATATTCTCCAAATGGGGGAGGGTCTCATAAGCCCCAAACAGAACCCATCCGCCCGACACGACCAGGATGAGCACGGTCGTCCAGAAAGCGGTGAGGATATGGTGCGTTTCCTGGGCCACAAGTCCCAAAAGGAAAGCCCCGATCGCATATCCCGTATCGCGCCAGTACCGGTAGGTTCCCAGCGCTTTCCCCCTCCAGGCGGGGGAGGCCCGATCCGCAACCGACGCGATCAGGGTGGGGTAGAGAAGGGCCATTCCCATCCCCATCACCGCCGCCCAGGCGATCCAAGGGACAAGAGAGGACGACAAAGCAACTCCCGCAATGCCCGCGGCCAAAACCCAGAGTCCCGACACGATGGCCGGCTTGCGCCCGATTTGATCAGACAGGGTGCCTGTCCAGAGTTGGGAGCCCCCCCAGACCATTGCGTAGGTCCCGGTCACCCAACCAGTCACAATCATCCCCAGGTGATGTCGGGAGAAAAAAACCGGAAACAGTGCCCAGACGAGAGTGTCAGCAATCTTGTTGGCCACTCCCGCCTGGGACAGGGCGCGAAACGTCGGATCTCCGAAGGACACCAAGCGGAATATCTCCCCGGCTCCCGGCTGGGGGGAGACCCCAAGGGGTTGCTCCATTTTTAAGGAGGAAGGATTGTCCTGGATCCGGGCATGCTCGGCCCGAGCCCAGGGAAGGGTTTCCCGGATCCGAAAAATGGCCAGGGTCAATCCGGAAAGGATCACCGCCAAACCGAATCCGAACAGGGTCTCCCGCGACCCGAACCGGGAGGCCAGATAACCCGTCGCGACTCCCGCCACTCCGACGGCCAGATAGCCGGCCGTTTCGTTGATCCCCGTCGCAGCACCGCGCTGGTGGGTCCTTGTAATGTCGACTTTGCTGGTCACCGTCATGCTCCACGCAAATCCCTGATTGATCCCGAGAAGCATATTGGCGAATACGACCCACCACCAGTTGCGGGCGAAAAGGAGAACGAACGGGATAGGGAGCGCGACCAGCCACCCCATGAGGAGGACCGGTTTCCGTCCGATTCGGTCCGCAAGGGTTCCGGCCACGAAATTCAGGGCACCCTTGACCAGGCCGAAGCCCAGAACGAACGTCAAGAGAAACAGGAAGGAATTCTCGGCAACTCCAAAATTTCGTGTGGCCATGGAAGGCAGGATGTTTCTCTCCATCCCGATCAGGAGACCGACCAAAAACACCTGGATCACCTGATGGACAAACTGGCCCAAGTTCGCCCGAATGCCCTGGACGTACGTTTCTTCCGACGCCCCCATCAGGACAAATTTTTTTGGAAGGGAAGGACTTCAGACAGGCTTTTCCGATTTTCAACCGTGATGTCGATCTGTTCCAGGATCTGCTGACGGACAAGATCGCACATTTCCAGAATCCGTGGACCTGTCAGCCGATAATGACAAAATGTCCCGATCTTGTCGCAGTAAATCAGTCCCCGTCCTTTCAGGACATTCAGATGCTGGGAGATATTGGCTTTGGACAGTCCGGTGAGGGATGCCAGTTCACCGGCGGTAGACTGCCGCTTCCCGAGGTGATAGAGAATTTCGAGCCTCTTGGGGTGGGACAGTGCCGTGAAAATTTCGGCGATCAGGGCAAAACGGACTGTTTCCACGGATTCCCTCCTTATTCAATGTTTCGGCGTACGACGGATTCCATTTCGGCCGGCCGTTCGGGAATGTCCCGGAGGAGGGAGCGGACAAAGGACTCCCGGTCCGAAATCTTTAGTATCGGATTGAATCGCTTTTCAAACCCGATCGTCGAAGACGGCTTTCCGGAGATCCCCGCAGCGCATACCGAACCGGAGGCGTGTCCCGGAAAGATTTCCAGATCGTCGGGAAAAACGAGGATCTTTTCTCTCAGGGTTTCGAAAAGGAGTCCCGCCATTTTCTCAGAAGATCCCCCGAGGTCGGGGCGCCCCACCGCCCCCACGAACAGAGTGTCTCCGGTCAGCAAGAACCAGGGTTCCTCTCCCCTCCTGAGATCCGTGACCAAGAGACAGAGGCTGTCGGGTGTGTGCCCGGGCGTATGGAGGATCCGGATCCGGACATTTCCCTCGCCCAGGACGTCACCCTCCCGGAGGGGGTGAAAAGGATAACGGACGATTCCGGCGGCCGATTCGTGAAGGGCATAGGGAGCCCCGGCCCGTGCCGCCAAATTTCTCCCTCCGGACACATGGTCGGCATGGACATGCGTATCGATCACGTAATCGATGCGGACCCCCTCCTTGCCAGCTTGTTCAAGAAACCACTCTTCGTCCCCTTCCACCACGTCGACGGCGATGCCTCTTCCTTTCGAGCCGCACCCAAAGAAGTAGGAAAGCGTCGCCTCTTTGGCCAATCGTTGTCTGAAAAACATCGGACCCTCCCTTCTCTTTACCGAAAACATTCCCTGCTTCGAAGGTCCAAGCGATCTTAGCGGTTCAGATCGCGCTTCATTTCTTCGTACTTTTCCTTGTCGATTTCACCTTTGGCGTATCGCCGGTCGAGTATCTCCTTCGGGGTCTCAGTTTGCGGCCCCCTGTCCAGCGCACCGGGCCAAAAACCCAGACACCGGGCGAGGGCAAGCAAAAGCACCACCAGAAACAAAAGTGGCACAAGCCACATCAAACCCATCATCGGAACCCCCCATTCCCATCCGTGAACCATCTCCGTACCCCTTAAAATAATTTGCCTTATTTCATTGTTTAATGAGTTAATATATTTGTTAACTATAAAAGATTGACCAGTCTGGATCAAGATGCCGGAGACTCATGATAGTCCTTAAATCGTCCCGATCGGGAATGAAAATCCGAAAGGCAGGACAAAAATCATGGAGGTTGTGTGGACGCCTATTCGTATGATGATTGGTATAAAAACTTGCGGGGTCGATGGATCGGGCGGACGGAATACCGTCTCCTTCAGAGCGTCCTCAAAGCCCGTCCGGGAACGACCCTTCTGGATGTCGGTTGCGGGACGGGTTATTTTACGAGGCTGTTTACCGGAGACGGTTTTGAAACGGTGGGGATCGATCCGGACCCAAGCCGTGTCGCCTTTGCCAAAAACCGCCAAGGCCAGCGGGACCATTACCTTCTGGGGGATGCCCGGTGCCTTCCGTTTCGGGACCGGAGCTTCGACTTTTCCGTGGCGGTCACGTCATTGTGCTTCGTCCCCGAAATCTCTCCGGCGCTTTCGGAAATGGCCAGGGTGACGCGGCAACGTTTTGCGCTGGGACTTCTAAACCGTCAGAGCCTTCTTTTCCAAAGGAAGAGCGGAAAAGGCGACTATAAGGGCGCCCGATGGGATACTCCAGGCGAAGTACGAACCCTGATATCCGGTCTGGCCAACGATATCGATGTCAAATCGGCGATCTTTTTTCCTTCCGGAACATTTGTTGCCAGAACACTTGAGAGGGCCATCCCCCAAAATCTTCTGTACGGAGGCTTCCTGGTGATATCGGCACAGCCGAAATGAAAGCAAGAGACCCAGTATGGCAATTCCGATCCTGTCTGAATGCTGAAGGGACAGCCTCTTACAAAAGAGTTCCGGACGAAGGGAAAGGGGAAGCATTACGTTCTTACATTTCGCTCTCATCCCGCACAACAGGAAAGGTTCGCGACCTCTTTCGTAAAGGACTGGGCGGCAAGTTTGATCCCCTCCACCATCGTCAGATAGGGAAAAAGCCGGTCTCCCAGATCCTGGACGGTCATTTGGTGAAGGATCGCCAGGTGCGCCGTCTGGATCATCTCTCCCGCCGAACCGGCGAGGATATGCGCTCCGAGAAGACGGCCCGTGCCTTTTTCGGCTACAAGCTTGATAAACCCCCGGGTGTCGAAGTTTGCGAGGGCCCTGGGAACTGCGTCCAGCCCCAGCACCCGTACTTCGACATCAAGTCCCCGTCTCCCCGCCTGTGCCTCGGTCATTCCCACGACTGCCACGGCCGGGTCGGTGAAGATCACCTCCGGAAGGAGGGAAACATCCAGAGATTGGTCGTCCCCCAACATGTTCGCCGCCGCCCGGGTCCCCGAGGCCGCCGCCACATAAACGAAGGGGGGAAGGGTCGTACAGTCTCCGGCGGCATAGATATGGGAGACATTCGTGCGCAAATGGTCGTCCACACGGATATACCCCCGGACATCCGTTTGAACTCCTGCGGCCCCCAAATTAAGCCCTTCGGTGTTCGGGGTCCGTCCGGCAGCCACCAGAAGGGCGTCCCCGGTGAAGAATCCTTGGTCGGTCGACAGGGTAAACCGGTGTCCCTTGTACCGCACCGACTCGATCCGTATCCGGGTTGTCACCCCGATTCCTTCCACCGAGAACGCCTCCTTGAGCCCCGCTCCAAGGTCGGGATCGAATCCGGACAGAAGACCGGGCCCCCGTTCGAAGAGGGTCACATTGGATCCCATCCGGCGGAAGGCCTGTCCCAGCTCGCAGGCCACGAACCCGCCCCCGAGGACGAGGAGGTGTTCCGGCAGATTCTCTGCTTTTAGGGCTTCGGTCGACGTCCAGTAAGGAACATCCGCAAGTCCCGGAATTTCCGGCACTGCTGGCCGGGCGCCGGAGACGATCAGGATGCGATCCCCGGTGATGCTCTGGACGGTGCCGTCCTCACAGACGACCCTGAGGGTCCGGCTGTCGACGAACGAAGCGGTCCCTTTCAGGAAACGGATCCCGGGAAAGATCTCGAGGATGTGGGCGTACTTCGACGCCCTCAGTGCGTCCACGCGGTCCTTTTGCTGACGCCGGAGACGGGGAAGATCGGGGACAACGTCCGAAATCGAGATCCCGGGAAATGGGCCGTGCGCCGCGTGATGGGCGAGTTCCGCCTGACGGATGAAGATCTTGGAGGGAACGCATCCGATGTTGACGCAGGTCCCCCCCAAAGTTCCCCGCTCGATCATAGTGACGTTCTTTCCGGAGGAGGCCAACTGGATCGCGGCGGCAAAAGCCCCCGATCCGCTGCCAATGATGACGGCAAAATCCGGAGAACCTTCATGATCGGTAAGGCCATAACCGGCGTTCCGGATTGTTTCGGCCAATATCCCGGGATCCAAAGATTCCGGAGCGTCGATGATCGCTTTACGTTCCTCGAACGAAACCTCGGCCGATACCCCGGAAAGACGTTCCAGGGCGTTCTTGATCGTGACCGCACAGTGGTCGCAGGTCATCCCGGTGATGTTATAGACATGTCGAGTGCTCATCGTTCAGTCCTTTCCTGTCTGTGACACTCCTAGACAAATGTGGATGAAATTCAAACGCGCCGACCTCATTCACCCCCGATGCCGTAAAAGTGAATGCCCACCGCCATGTTCATGAACGTTCCCAGGACGTCGAATCCCACCCGGGGGGTGGAGCCGGCCGCTCCGGCCGATACCACATTGAACGATAGCGGGTTCAGTCGCACGTAAAGGGTCGCCTTCGGATACTGGGAAAACGCATGCTCGATTCCAATGCCCAAAGAGACGGGAAGAGAAAACGCCAGGGTCGTGGACGTGTAATTCTGAAGCGGAAAAAAGAGGGGCAATACGTCGAGATCAAGAAAAAGGAGCAGATTCGGACGTTCGACGAACGCCCACATCCCTTCGACGTTGGCGAGCACCGCGTAGGACACGTTCGGCGAAACGGACGGAAGAGCGAATCCCACGCCGCCGTCGAGACCGAACCCGTTCGGAAACCAGTAGCGGACATCGCCGAATCCTCCGGCGCTGGGGATCACGGCGGGGATCATCACGGCCGTGAATCCAATCCCCCATTTTTGGGTATCGACGAAGGTTTCTCCTCCTCCCGATGGACCGGCATGTACGGCCGGAACCCCCGCATCCGGAAGGGACGGAACATTCGACGTTTCCGCGGCACACACGCGGGCGGAGAGCAGAACGACGAGCGATCCGAGCAGGATCAGAACGCCGAGCCACCTGCGACAAATTGGCAAAGTCCTCAAGGTTTCGACGGACGTTCCCGGAAGCGGCAACGCTTCTTCAGGCCCGGAAGGGATCCGTTCCCCATTCACATCTTCATCCGGATCTCTTTGACCGTTACAAGGGTGGACGGATAGCCCGCCTCCCGGGTGGCGCGCTCCAGGGTCCGGACCGACACCCGCCCTTTCTGGATGACGACCGTGGCGGTTTTCGTTTCAAGGTCCGCCTTGGCTTCCACGACGCCGGGAAGCCGGTCGAGCGCCTTCCGGACCGTCAACGGACACAACCGGCAGTGCATGTCGGGAACGGAAAGCGTGACCTCTTCGAAGGGAGGAGGTGCCGCCAGGGACACGGAGACCCCCGCACCCAGAAAACCGGAAATCAGGAACAAAAGACCTACGAATGCCGAAAAACGCTTCATCGTATCTTCTCCTTCAGTTGAACAGAAGCGGACCAAACCACGGGAAAGCCAAGATGATCAGGAGTGCTCCCGTGATCACCCAGAAGACGGCGCGTTCGCGGGAGAGCCCCCGAGGAGGACAGGTCCCGGTGGAACAGGCCGGTTTCCGATACAGCTTCCATCCGGCGATCCCCAGAAAAAGCAGGGTCAGCCCCGCAAAATAGGGACGATAGGGCTCGAACGCCGTCAAGCGACTGATCCAGGTGCCACCAATACCCAGAAGGACCAGTACCAGAGGGACTACACAGCAGAGACTGGCCCCCGCGGCGGCAATAATGCCGCCCAAAAGCCACACCCTTTTCCCGGGCATCGACGCATCCTTCATGGGTCATTCCTTCCTCGATGTGCGATTTTCCAGAACGTCTCTTTCACTCTTTGTCGAGCGGTCCTTCCAAGCGTCCGTTTTCCATATGCCGGAGAATCGCGCACTCTTTCTCCGATGAACCGCATTCGCGGACGTATGAGCCCAGAATCTTTTTCAGGCGCTCCATCGCCTGAATCTTCCGCTCGATCTCTTCGATCTTGATTTCGGCCCGCCTGCGCACCTTCTCGCACACATGATCCGACTGAGATCGAAGGTCCAGAAGCTCCCCGATTTCTTTCAAGGTAAACCCCATGTTCTGGGCATTCTTGATGAATCGGAGCGTCAAAACCGTTTCCGGCTCATATTGACGGTAGCCCGACGCCCGACGGGACGGTTCGGGAATCAGGCCGATGCGTTCGTAGTAACGGATCGTCTCGACCGGGATACCCGCTTCCCGAGCCACTTTTCCGATGTTCACGGTCACCTTCTTGGGTTGTCGTTTTCCTTACATGCTAAAAAGTTTAAACCCTTGACTATAGTTTAAAGTCAAGTCAGTTTTGATTCCGTTCAGAGAGGTGGAAATCGCTATGGGAACCGGAGCGGCCATGGGCGTGGAAAGCGCTGGCATCACTCTCGTCAAGAGTGACCACAGGGGAATCGTCTGGGCCCGGCGTCTTGCCTGGGCGACCTTGCGGAACATCCGTCAGAATCTGTTTCTTCGAGTTCTTATACAATTCCATGGGTGTGCCGATTGCTTCGGGGATCCCTCCCCGGCCTTCGAGGTTCTCCTGTCTCCCGTGATCCCGACGGCTACCATGAGCTTCAGCTCTGTCTCGGTCATCGCCAATGCGTTAAGGCTTCGCCGGCTGAAGCTCTGACGGCCTGTCCCGGACGGAAATATCGGCCCCGACAGTGAAACGGAGCCGTCATCGGGTGAGAACAGCGAGCTTCCACAGCTAAGAGGAGAAGTGTGCGGCTCTGGATTCGATCCGGACCAAAGATGCCGCTTCCAGCCTGTTTTCACGAAAAATGACGACGGCGGAGATCCCTGACTTTTACCGGGCGGCGGGGGTTCCCGCCGCCCGGGATCTTCTAAACTTATTTCCCGGACTTGAGCAGGATTTGCTTCCGGAGTTCCCTTCGTTCCACCATCTGCTTCAGGACTTTGAGCACGTAAATGTGTTCCTGGACCATGTCCTGCATGATGCCGGCCATCTGACGATGGTGCTCGCTCTTGTATTTTTGGATCATCGTCTCCATCCGTCTATCCATCTTCGCCATGTTTTGAGACATCAGCCGGAGGTTCTCTTTCATCAGCGACAGATTTTCCTTGAGCAATTTTTCCTGCTCAGCCCCTTTCTTCTTTTCGGCCAGGTCAAGCTCGTGCTGGGCCTTGCGCATCCGTTGATCCATCAGGACCGTGTACGGATTGGCCGCCTGGGACACGGCCGGAAACAGGACCCAAAGGGAGATCGCGATAACAACCAGATGCTTTTTCATACTGATTCCTCCTGGTGAAGGGTGCCGTTCTGAAAGGGAGTTGCAGGGAACGCCGCTACCCTTGCTCATCCCGGGAGATTCCGGGATGAGATTTTCTGTTCCGCCTTACGGATTCGAACCGCTAGCTTTTTCTCTCGTAAAACCGGCAATACCCCATGGGACTGACGGGACCCGCCACGATCGTGCAGGCCCCCTCCATCATGCGTCCCATCCCCATCGCACCGTTCATGCCTCCCGTGCCCTGCCCCCTTCCCTCCATCATGGAGGACATTCCTTCGGGAGGAATGAAGTGCCGGCAGTTCATGCACATCTTTCCGTCTTCCGGATGGCTCTGGTAAAGGGCCGTTTTTTTGTCGACCTTTTGGGGCCGTGGGGCGGCCCAGGATCGGATCGGGTCTTCTTTCGGCAATAGAGGGTACAAAAGACCCGCGACAACCGTCGTGAACATCTTCTTAAGAGCCTGCCTCCTGTTCATCATTTTACCCTCCCTGTGGCGACCTTCAGGGCACCGGGCGAATCTTCGTGATCACGGTGGAAGCTTGTCCGTCCTGAACGGCATCGAAGCGGACATGTTCCCCTTTCTTGAGGGAATTCAGGGAAGACCGGTGGCGAAGCGTGAAGGTCATGGTCATCCCGCTCCAGCCGAACTCCCGGATTGGTCCGTGCTTGATGGTCACCGTCCCGGCCTTCCGGTCGATCGCCTTGACGACGCCCTTTCCGTGACCGACGGGTGCGGAGGCCGACGAACTTCCCATCCCCGACGACATGTCCGGCATTCCGTTCATGTTTCCCATGTCGTCGGCTGCGGCGATCGTGCCGGCAAGAATGATTCCCAGGAATGCCCCCGAGAGTGTCGTCATCCGTTTCGACAAATGATTCATGATCGTGTTCCTCCAAGATTGTTGGAATGTGATTGAAGGGGATCCGTCCCCTTCTGTTGTGGAGATTCGTGACCATGCCCGCTGTAGGCTCCGAACCGGCGGACGTCGGTCTCCTTCCATAGCCTGTAAAGAACGGGGATTACCAGAAGACTCAAAGCGATCGCGGTCGCCATCCCCCCGACCATCGGGGCGGCGATCCGTTTCATGACGTCCGACCCGGTCCCGTGGCTCACCATGATCGGAAGAAGCCCCGCGAGAATGACGGTTCCCGTCATGGCGATCGGCCGGAGGCGGTAGAGGGTGCCCTCGACGATCGCCTGATCGATGTCTTCCGGTGTCTCCAGGCGGCCTTCGGTCCATCGCCGTTCGACCGAACGGTCGAGGTAGAGAATCATCACGATCCCGAACTCGACAGCGATCCCGGCCAGCGCGATCATCCCTGTGATCACTGCCACGGAAAGCCGGTAGTGAAGGCCATAAAGGAACCACAGGCTTCCGAGCAACGCGAACGGCAATGACAGGAGAACCATTCCCGTCTTGGTCAGGTTCCGGAAATGGACGAAAAGAAGCGCGACGATGATCAGGAGGGTCAGGGGGAGCACGAGTGCCAGTCTTTTGCGGGCACGCTCGATCGACGCGTACTGTCCCGACCAGGAGAGGGTCGTTCCGGCCGGAAGGATAACGGTACGGGCGATCGCTTTTTTGGCCCGGGCGACATAGCCGCCCAGATCGCCCCCCCTGATATCGATATAGATCCATCCCGTGAGCCGGGCGTTTTCGGTTTTGATCATCGTGGGGCCGTCCTCTATGGTGAGCGAGGCGAGACGGGAAAGCGGCACCTGCCCTCCGTCCGGCGTAGGGACCGGCAACGATCCGATGGCTTCCAGGGATCCCCTTTCATCCCTGGGATACCTGAGGTCCACCGGAAAACGTTCGCGCCCCTGGATCACCGTCGTCAATGTCTCCCCTCCGATGGCGGTCCGCACCATGCGGTTGACGTCGTCGACGTTCAGGCCGTACCGCGCCGCACGAAAACGGTGAATATCGACCGAAATATAGCGTCCTCCGGTAAGGCGGTCGGCATACACCGAAGCGGTGTCCGGAAGCGTTCGCAACACATCGCGGATCTGCCGGTCGAGCCTGTCGATCGTCTCGAGCGAAGGGGCCGTGACCTTGAGGCCGAGCGGGGATTTAATTCCGGTCGAAAGCATGTTGACCCGGTTGATGATCGGCATCGTCCAGATATTCGAAACGCCCGGGAGCGAAACGACGCGGTCGAGATCTTCCTTGAGATGGGAGAGAGTCATTCCGGAACGCCACTGGTTTCGGGGTTTCAGCATGACGACCGTGTCGAACATCGTGAGATGCGCCGAGTCGGTCGCGGTTTCCGCCCGCCCGGATTGTCCGAAAACCCGGTCCACTTCCGGAACGGCACGGATCAGGCGGTCGGTGGTCTGGAGAAGATGGGCCGATTCCCCCACCGAGACCCCCGGTGTCAGGGTCGGCATATACAGGAGATCGCCTTCGTAGAGCGGGGGCATGAATTCCGTTCCAAGGTGCGAAAGCGGAACGGCGGCCGTCAGCAGGAGTCCTGCCGCCAGAAGGAGAGTCAGACGACGGTGGCGGAGCGCCCATCCGATCACGGGACGATAGAGGAAGACCAGAATCCGGTTCACGGGATTTTTTTGCTCCGGGGCGATCTTTCCCCGGATGAGAAATCCCATCAGGACGGGGACCAGGGTGATCGAAAGAGCCGCGGAAATGGCGATGGAATAGGTTTTGGTGAAGGCCAGGGGCTTGAAAAGCCGGCCCTCCTGTTCCTGAAGGGCGAAGATCGGAAGAAACGACACGGTGATCACCAGGAGCGAGAAAAAAAGAGACGGCCCCACTTCCCGGGCGGATCGAAGGGCCGTGTCCCAGGGGTTTTCTCCGTCGTCGGAACGTTCCCGGTGCTTGTGCATGTTCTCGATCATCACGATCGCAGCGTCCACCATGACGCCGATGGAGACCGCGATCCCGCCGAGGGACATGATATTGGCGGTGAGTCCCTGGCGCGACATCAGGACGAAGGCCGCAAAAATGCCGACCGGAAGACTTAAGATCGCCACCAGGGAAGAGCGGACCCGGGACAGGAACAGGAGACAGACCAAGGAGACCGCGATCGACTCTTCCAGGAGTTTTTCCAGGAGATTTTTGATGCTTTTCAGGATCAGACGTGAACGGTCGTATGTCGTGACGATTTCGACCCCGGCCGGCAGCATCGGGGAAAGGGCCCTGATCTTTTCTTTCACCGCCCGGATAACATCGAGCGCGTTGGTGCCTCCGCGGGTGATGACGATCCCTCCGGCAACTTCCCCCTTGCCATCGAGCTCCGCCACCCCCTGTCTCAGCTCCGGACCGAGGTGGATGGAAGCCACTTGGGAAAGACGGACCGGATCGCCGGACGAACCGACCGCAAGCGGTATGTTCCGAATGTCCGAAAGGGAGTGGATGTACCCCCGGGTCCGGACCATATACTGGGCTTCGCCCATGTCCACGACCGACCCACCCACGTCGCCATTCGAAGACCGGATCGCCCGTTCCACCCGGGACAGGGTCACGTGGTAGGCCAGAAGTTTTTTGGGATCCACGACGACCTGGAATTCCTTTACCATTCCGCCGACGGAGGCCACTTCCGACACGCCGTGGATGCTCTGGAGCTCGAATTTCAGGAACCAGTCCTGGAGTGCCCTCAACTGGGAGAGATCGTAATGGTTGTTGCGGTCGACCAGGGCGTATTCATAGACCCATCCCAGCCCGGTAGCGTCCGGTCCCAAGGTGGCTGTGACCCCCGGGGGAAGGCGGCTTTCGACCTGATTCAAATATTCCAGGACCCGGGAACGGGCCCAATATTGATCGGTTCCTTCCTTGAAAAGAATATAGATGAGGGAGTTTCCGAAGTCCGAGTAACCGCGGACGTGACGGACTCCGGGGATCGTCAGGAAAGCCGTCGTCAGGGGATAGGTCACCTGGTTCTCGACGACGGAAGGAGGCTGGCCATGGTAGACGGCCTTGACGATCACCTGTGTGTCGGACAAATCGGGGATCGCGTCCAGGGGACTTCTGATAAGGGAAACGCCTCCCCAGGCGAGCAGCAGAAAAGACAGGACGAGAACCCAATACCTTTTTCGGATGGACCAGTCGATAATTCGGTCGATCATGGACGACCTCCTTTTTCCATCCGGTCTGAGACGTTTTCGAACTGGGATTCGGCATCCATCAAAAACTGGCCGCTGACCACGACCTGATCCCCTTCGTGAAGCCCGGAAAGGACTTCGACCCAATGGTCCGACCGGACTCCGACAGTCACCCGTACCGGCCGGAAATGCCCCCGGCCGATTTCGGTGATGACGATCGTCTTTTTCTCCGTACGGATCAGAGCCTTTCGGGGAACGACCAGGACATCGGGGCGGGGGTCCGGGTGCATTGTCGCTTCAAGGTACATGCCGGGCTTTAAAAACCCGTCCGGATTTTCGACGGGAACCCGGGCCCGGACCGTCCGGCTCTTTCGGTTGAGACGGGGGTCCACGAAATGCAAAGTCCCTCGATAGACGCGTGCAGGGATGCCCGGAATCCGGAGCGTGACGGAATCGCCCGACCGCACCCAGGCCAGCTGGTCTGAATACAGGGCGACATCGACCCAGACCCGGGAAAGATCGGCCAGGGTCATCAGCGGTTTGTCCGGCGAAATCTCGCCTCCCACGCGGGCGGCAATCGTTGCCACGATTCCCGAGTAGGGAGAAGCGACGGGAAGAACCGATCGAGGAAGGCCGGTCTTTTGCAGGCGACCGATTTCCGAATCCGGCACCCCAAGGAGACGGAGGCGTTCCCGGGCCGCTTCCCAAAGGCTTCGATCGTCTTTCGATTCCGGGTCGGCGCGGGTCGCGTCAAGAGCGATCAAGGCTTCCTTCTCGGAACTGGCCAGTTCAGGTGAATAGACCCGGGCCAGAAGAGCGCCTTTTCGGACGACATCGCCGGGTGCCAGAACCTCAAGATACCGGATCCACCCCCGGAACCGTGTCGATACGGTCCGGCTCCGGCGAAGGTCGAACGTGACCGTCGCGGCCGTCCGGATCGTGCGCGAGAATGTCCGCCGCACGACCGGGCCAACTTTTATCCCGAGGGTTTGCTGGATACGGGAATCAACAGACACGGAATTTTTGATGGATCCCGCCGGTACTCCATAGACCGGGATGTAGTCCATCCCCATGTTGTCCTTCATCGGATGGTCCGCATGAATGGACGGGTTCATCGGATTCCGCCAGTACAGGATGTTTTGCGCCTGACGACCCGGTTGGAAGTGCGTCTTCGAGCGGACGGCTTTCGGAAAAAGAACCCAACGCACGACCCCGGCGCCGACAAAGGCTCCGACAGCCAGGGAAACGGTTATCAAGAGAAATAATTTACGGTTCATGACGTCCTCCCTGTAGCATGCCGGACAGGTAGATAAGCTCGGCGCGTATTTTTAAACGGTCTATATGGACGGACAATGCCCGGAGCCTGGCGTTTTCGACTTTTTCCATCGCGGAAAGAATGCGTTCCATTTCCAGTGTTCCGGTAGCATAGCCGGCGAGAGCGGTATCCACGTTCCTTTTGGCTTCGGGAATGAGAACCCGGTCAAGAAGAACGTTCCTCCTCAGGAGGTGGCGATAGGTCCCTTCGGAGTCCCGGATCTCTTCGATAAACCGTTGGCGCCTTGTTTCGCGGTCGGCCTCCAGGGACTCGAGTTTATGTTCCTCTTCCGCGACCCTTTGATCCTGGCGTTCGCCGGGCCGAACCGGAAGGTTGAAGGTCAGCAGGACGGAAAACAGGTTGGGGGTCGACGTGATCAGATTCGGTCCCATGAAATAGCTGTAGTCGCCCTCGACCGAAACGGCGGGAATTTTGTCTTTCTCGGCCGACCGGACGAGAAGCTTCTGGGCATTATCCCTTGCGTCCCGGGATTCGATGGCGGGATGGTTGTCGATCCGTTCCAGGAGGACGGACTCGGGAAGAGGATCCGGAAAGCGCGGTTCTTCCGGAGAAATGCGGAACGGCCGGGAGACGTGCATGAGGTTCATCAGGCGGTAAAGACTTTTTTCTTCCCGAATGCGGACCTGCTCCCGCTTGTCCCGGATGGCGTCTTTTTGGAACTGTGCCAAAAGAACGTCCGACTCCGGACCGATTCCCTGGCGGTAACGGACCAGGGTCGCCTGAAAGGCTTTTTCCCAAAGGGCGCCGATCGACCGAAGAATCGCCTCCGTCTTCTTGCCCTGATAGAGGTCGAGCCAGGCGATACGGATGTTGCGGACAAGAAGGGCTTTCTTGTCTTCAAGCACCCAGCGGGAGGCTCTCACTTGCGCGACGGCGCTTTGCCCGAGCAGGGTTCTCTTGCCCCACGGCGCGAAATCCTGCCGTACCCCCACGGTCGTCATGGTCAGAACGCTCGTTCCCATATTGAAGTTCATCGGGAAGTACTGTTCCCCGACAACGAGCATGGGATCCGGAAGTTCTCCGGTTTCGACCGACCGGGCCTGATCCTGGGCAATTCTGGCGCGTTCCTCCTCGAGTCCGGGATTACGGGCCAGACCCAGACGAATAGCCTGATCGAGGGTGAGTGCGGGAATGTTCGAGGTTACAGAGCCGGAGGGCGCCCCGGCCCAGGCCGGAGGAAGCCGGATGATCCCGGAAGTTGCCCATGCCAGCAATACCCCTGCAAGAAGGGACGCGGACAGGAATTGGCGATATGTGTTTTCTTGATTTGTCCGTGCTTTACAGACAGGAGAAAAACGCTTGGAGACTCTTCTCCTGAAGAGTGAAATCCGATGAAACGGCATACATCCTCCCCACGTTCAAAAACGGAATGAAAACCCGATTTTTCTCGAACTGGGGGGATCTCAAATCAAGAGGGGTCGATTGACGGCGGGTGCAAAAGAAACTCTAGTCAGGGAAGAGGAGAGGGGCGGGTGACTGCCTCGTCGAAAAACGGCATCGCCGAGTTCAGGATAGGAAAGGCCCTTGGCGACAGGCGGCTGAACCCGGAGGATTGGTGATGTGTTTCCTTCTTTCCAGGGAACGGACTGAAAACACAAATCGCAGAGAGGTACCCTACAGAGGGATACCGAGGCTTTATGCCGGCAACACGGGAGGTTCCCCTTCATGGGACAGGAAGAGGATTTCATCCCTTTCGGGGATTGAATGGAGGGTTGCATCAAAGACATGGCATGCGACACGGGAAGGGATGCTCCCCCCTGAAGCAGCCAAGCGAACCCTGCAAGAAGAACAGGCCAAAGGATATTTCTTCCCGGAAATCCGAATATCTTCATGATTCGATACTAGAGCTTGTATTCCTGTTTGTCAACGAAGCATTTGGCCGCGTGATCAGCTTCACCAGAAAGAATCTGAAGAACCACCCGTAAGAGTTTTCCGATCCTTTTGCGTGTGATTTCAGCCATTATTCATCCGAATGGGAATGAGCCCAAACTTCTAAGGCGCGGATCTCCTTAAGATAATCTGTTTTATTGAGAACACATGCCCTCTGGCCCACCTGAACCGCTTGGAGTACCGGGTCCACGTGAATAGTCGAAATAGGATGTGAAGCAATCGGCGAGTCCGGCAAAACCATCCTTCCGGGAATGGCCAGAAGAGCGAAACCGAGGATACCCATACTGAACATGGCGATGCTTGCGAGGATTCCATGTTCCCCGACGATTCCTCGGTCGTCTCGAATAAATGATCGAAATTTCTTGAGAAACTTGATCATAATTTTTCCTCCCTCTATTTTGACTTTCTCCCATTTGTTACATCCAACATAGCTAAGACGTCTTTCGGACGAAGACCTCTTCGTTCCATTTCCCGATAGAAGTCTTCCCATGTCATGGAGTCCTTACGGGGACTCTCTCCTTTCGGATGTATTTTTCTCATCAATTCCAATATCTGGCCGAATTCCTCCAATGAAACCGAAGCGTCCGACATGAACTTATCGAAGAGATTTCTCGATATTCGAAGGAGAGGATTGGAAGTCAATTTATCCACTATCCCCGTACCTTTTGGAATATCAAACCATTTTAAGAGCGGTAGATTTGTGGGGTTGACCAAGGAACTCTCTCCCGCAGGGATCAGTGGGGAAATCTTTTGCCTCAAAAGAATCCGGATGGATTTTGAGGAAGAGTAAAGAAGAAAGAGGTTGGAGGTCGGAAACCAATCCTTGACCAGAATATTTTGGGGGATAAGAACAATTTCTTCGAAGTCTTCCCCAACCCAGGCCAGAATTTCCCGAAGCGGATCGAGATTGTGGTTGACGGTCCATCGATGAACCTGATCAGAAGCTAAAGTTCCACCAGAAATGCCCAAGTATTCAAAAAAAATATTTTGTTTTTCCTGACTTAAACGTCCCGGGACTCCCTTAAGCCAGCCCGCAACAGCCGATGTGTTAAGTCCGGTGGATTTGGCTGCGGAAGTAATACTTATTCCGCGAAGATTTATCAGGATCGAGGCTAAACTATGTTTTTCCAATTTTTTCTTCCTTGACTCGGAATGCTTATCTGAATATGCTTACACGTGGATACACATATAAGTTTCTTGATACTTATCCATTTTACAAATCTTACCAAATACTTCCTGGAGATACAAAATGGAAAAATTGCTCGACGAATCTGAGCTGGCCGAAGTGCTGGGGGTCTCGGTACTGACGGTTCGGAGAAACAGGTCGGCGGCTCCCTATCGTCTTCCCCCTCACGTTAAGTTTGGCGCGAGTGTTAGGTACCAGCTGACCACAGTATTGAGGTGGCTTGAGGAACATGAGGTTGGTCATGACCCTTCACCTAAAACCGAGCTAAACCAATCAGCCCAGCACCGCGGCCGCCCTTCAAAATCCGAAACCGTCCGGAAAACCAAAAATGCGGACAAGTGACCCGTTGATCGATCATACCCGCGATCTCGATGCCCTGGACCCTCCGGTTGCCTCTGACGGAGGCAGAATCCCGAAGATGATCCCCCTCCCAACCCCGGAGGACCTGCACCGGATCGTCGAGGCCCTGCCCCAAACGCTGGACTCGGATCATGCCCGCATGCTCGACTCCTCCTGTATCTCTCCCGAGGTGGTAGTCGCCCGAGGCTATCGGACAATCCGGGATAAATCGATCTTGGTGAGTTTGGGCTTTCAGGTTTGGCAATCCCGTGTTCCGGCCCTTCTCATTCCGCTACGGAATCGGGAGGGGCGGGTCATCTCGGTCCAGATCCGGCCGGACCGGCCTCGACAGGACAAAAACGGGAAAATCGTCAAATACGACACTCCCATGGGGACGGCCCATCGAATCGATTTCCCCACTGTTCTGCCGTTTCCGGGACCGGGAGGAAAAATTTGGATTACAGAAGGTGTCAAAAAATCTGATGCGATCGGGAGCAAGGGGATATATTGTCTTGCCTTGCCCGGGGTCGATACTTGGTCCGGATCTGAGGCGATACAGGACCTCAAGGGCGTCGATTGGCGGGGTCGAACAGCGGTCATCGCGTTCGATTCGGATGTGGCGACCAACCCCCGGGTCGGCAAGGCCCGGGAGGCCCTGGCAGGATTTCTTCAGGACAGGAAGGCCTCCCTCCGCTATCTGGATCTTCCTTCAGGCCCCAAAGGAGAAAAACAGGGAATCGACGATTATCTCGCCTTCGGGCATACGTTGGACGATGTCTACGCCCTGGTGAGCGATCCTCCCTCTCCTTCTCCTCCCGATCCTGTCTCCATGGCATGGACAGGCCAGCTCGACAGAACACCCACCGGGCGTCTTATCCCGAATTCCCGGTCTTTGGGACTCGTCCTCCGGAACGACCCGGCGGGGCAGACTTACAGATACAACGAGTTCTCCCGTCTGGTTTGTCTCGGAGACCGGGGCGTCGAGGATTCCGACCTGTTCCGGATGGCCGAACACATCGAGATGCTATACGGGCGAAGGTGTACTGTGCCCGTCGCCCGGCTCCGGGAGGCGGTTTAGGCGGTCGCCCGAGAGCGGCCTTTTCACCCTGTGCGAGATTGGCTCTCCGGGCTCCGGTGGGACGGGACAGCCCGGATCGATAACCTGTTGCCGGTTTATTACGGTGTCCGGGACGATGAGTACACCCGCGCGGTCGGAAAAAACCTCCTCGTCGGGGCCGTCGCCCGAATCTACGACCCCGGGGCCAAACTCGACACGATGGTTGTTCTGGAGGGCGATCAGGGGTCCCGGAAATCCTCCTCCCTGCAAACACTTTTTGGGGCCGATTGGGTCGCCGAGATGAAGGCCACCCCGGACAGCCGAGATTTCGAGGCATCTCTGCTGGGTCTGTGGTGCATCGAGTTCGCCGATCTGGAAGGGATGGGCCGCGCCGACCGCAACCGAATCAAAATGCAAATCAGCACCCGCTCAGATTGGGTCCGCCTGGCTTACCGGCGGGACCCCGCTCGATACCCTAGACAGTCCATTTTTGTTTCGACCGCGAACGACAACGATTATCTCAAAGATCCGACCGGAGCTCGACGGTTTTGGCCCGTCAGGTGCGGGAAGATAGATCTGGAGGCCCTGGCCAGAGACCGGGACCTGCTATGGGCCGAAGCGGTCCACCGATACCGGGCCGGGGAGACGTGGTGGGAGGTCCCCGAACAGGCCAAAGACGAACAGGAAGCGCGCTATCAGGCCGACTCGTGGGAGGAGATCATCATCCCATGGCTCGCTGGCCGCCCGGAGGTCACGACGACGGAGGTCCTGAGGGATTGCCTGGGGATGGAGAACCGGGACCACTCCCAATCAGCTCAGATTCGCGTGGGGAATACCCTGAAGAGGTGCGGGTGGGGACGGATCAAAGTAAGGCACGGGCCAAGTCTGGCGTGGGTTTATCGCCCGCCAGAAAATGTTCCCAAGCTGGACATGGGAACACATGGGAACAACTTGGGAACATCCGGTACTGACGCCATTGTTCCCAACGTTCCCATCGAAAATGCGTTTTCAAATTCTCCACACTTTTCTAATAACTCTTTAGAAATAGATAGGAACATGGGAACACATGGGAACAAACCAATACCGGAGCCATGTTCCCAAGATGTTCCCAACCCAACCGGAATGCCTGACTTGGGAACAGAAAACTGGACGGAGGTCTTCGAATGAGTGCTTCCTCCGTGTTTGGCACCGCCCTCACGAATTTTCGGGTGAGAAGCACCGGGGCTGAGTATCCGGCGGGATCCCTCGTGGAAGCTCCGGAAGAAAAACTTCTGGTGTGGGCCGAAAAAGGGCTTGTCCGGATCGTGAACGAGGAAGACCCTTCTTCGCGGCCCCTCTTCTCGAACGGTCGGCCCACCGGCGCCACGCTCGCGGATTCTCCTCATATCCGGGTCTACGCCTGGTCTCTCGTGAATCTCCGCTTCGGGCTGATTTTTTCTCCTCCTACGGATCTTCCAAAAGCCGCAGAGGAATGCCAACTGTCGATTGGGGAAGCCCGGGACGCCTTCAGGAAGTTGCTTCATGACGGAGATCTATTGGTGGAACGGGACCGTCGTACCCGGACGGACATTTTTTATCTTGCCCCAATCGAATGGTAGCTGGAGGTCAAATGGACGACAAGAAGGCGGCAAGAACGAACTTCAGGGTTCTTTTTCGAAAGAAGCTGGATCGGGATGGAATCGCAAAGTCTCTGGGGGATCTGGGAAAGGCCATTGTCAAAGCCTCCGGAAAAGAGCTCGTCCGGGCCGGAAAACGGGCATTCGACTTCCGGCAGCCCTCTCTTCCTGGACTCCCTCCCGGACCGGGCCAGGACCTCCCGGCCCTGCCCCCTCCCCGGAAAGAAAAGGGGTGGGCGGAGCATCCGGCTCCCGAAAAAACGCCAAGTCTCTCCGGAATGGAAAAAACCCTCAAAAAATCCACCGACTGGCGGAAACGCCCTCTCTGGATGTGGATCTCCGGAGGAGGATGGAAGGGATTCTTGGGAGCACGGCGATATTGGGCGGTCCTGACCCGCCATGTCCTGGACGGATTTGGCCGGGTCGCTTGGACCTTCCATGTTTCAGCCGTCATCCCCCTCAAGTTTGTTCTTTCCCGGATCGCCGAACTACAGAAAACCGTCAAGGCTCTGAAGTTCGAGCCGGAAGCGTTTCAAGACGCAATGCGGGACTACCGAATGTCTCGGTCAGGAGCCGAAAAAAACCTGAATCTGGCGCGGGTCTATTCCCGCTGGTGCGTCTCTCCGCCCAGCAAGGTTTATTGGCGGATCTGGAGGGCATTTTGTTTGGTCCCTCTTATCGCTGGGGGGGCCGTGTTTCTGGAGGCCCTTTTCCTTGCCCCGGCCGGAGGATGGGAGCGGACCGTCCTGGCCATCTACTCTCTTTTGGCCCTGGGCATGGGGCTCTGGCCTTGGTATGTGCTCATGAGGATTAACGACCGCCTCCCGGAAGCTCCTTCGGATCTCCGGAAAATTCCGGGGTCGTCGGTCCTGGCTGGCTTCACCATCCCGGCATTTGTCCATTCGGCCCCGGGGTCGATTCCGGCTTGTATTTTCTCCACATTTTTCGGAGTTGGTGGAGGAACCTCCGGATCCTGTTCCGGATCCCCCATCGGGAGTTTCATACAGGGGTCCCAGGTCCTCGCCAATATTGCCCCGGCCCTCGCGATCGTGGCCGGAATGGTCTCGATCCTTGCGATGTTCCTATTGACGGTGACCTACGGCTATTACGTGGTCCAGGCCATGCACACCGCCGCTCATACGGGCGACTGGACCAACCAGGGCGTGAATGCCGCCTGGGCCCCGATCCGGGGAGCGGTCTCTTTAGGGATGATTGCGGCGCCCGGGGGCTTGTCGATCCTCGCCTCCTTCGTTCTTTTTGTCGCCAATACCGGGAACGGGATCGGGGATACCGCAGCCGTGAAAGTCTCGGCTACCCTCGTTGCCCCGTCGATCGCGACGACCATTCCTCCGGGTTTACAGGGAGAAGTCGACAATGCCCTGTACAGTCTGGTCTGTGCTCATGTTTTGGACAACTTCGTGAATCCCCAGGGCACCATCCAGGCGGTGACGGCCCAGACAGACAATTTCGGCGACCTTGGGTTCTCGAACGTTGCCGGGGTTGGGAGCTTTGGCCCGGTGGTTTGCGGCAACTATTCAATGCCGCCTGGATCCTCGACGACAATGGCGAGCAACCAGGCGTTCCTGGCGATGGTACGACCGGGAGTACCTCTCGACCAGGTGGCGTCGGCCATCGCGTCCGGCGTCAACGGATGCGGGGCTATCGTGATCGGCACCGGTCTCTCTCCCTGCGCCCCGCCCGGCACCCCGTCGAATCGGAGCATTTATGGCAAGGGAGGAGGTCTGACCAACCCGGCCGGCGGGAACGTCGGAACGCTCACCCAAGTGACCCAACAATATGTCACCGCATTAGTCACGCAGGGCCAGTCACCCGCCAGAACTCCAGTATCCGAGGTCCAGACCCAGGGATGGGTCGCCCTGGGCGCGTTTTACGAATTTATGTCCAATACCGCAGCAGCTTGGAATCAAATCGTTCAGAGCCTCCCCCAGAATATTGCGCCGGGAGGGTTCGCCGACTGGTCGTCAATCGCGGGATCCGAGGCCCAAGAAGAAATCCAGAACGCCTTTGGATTGACCAGAATTTATATCGACGATTATGGATTTTCCGGCACGCAAGCCGGTCCGGCTTTGCCCTTTTGGGCGGTCGCCCCTTTGTCCCCTTCCGGGACGGGCCGGAACATGGCGGCCAGTTTGTCGGCGGTCGTGGATCCGACAACCCAACAAACGCTCTCCCTCCCAAACTACATGGCCCAAAACCTCAATGCAGACCCCCTGTCCAAACTCCAAAACGTGATTGAGTCGGCCGATACGGCCGCGGCCGTGGGGCAGGTTGCAGTCGGGAATCCTTACGGACGGGCCGCCATCGCCGCCGGAGCCGCCGTTGTCGGGGGACCGACCGGGGCCGCGCTGGCTTACGCTGGCGCGAAAAAGGCCAAGGAAATACTGGATCCGGTCACGGTCGTCCTGGGGATCCTGACAATCGTCGTCGGGAGTTATCTGCCTTTGGTCGCCATGTTTGCCGCCGGATTCTATTGCCTGTTCTGGATTCTGGAGGTGACGATTCTGGCCCTTTTCGCCCCCTTGTGGGCGTTGGCCGTGGGAATTCCCCAGGGGGAAGGGTTCATCGGACAGCACGGGAAGGAAGGACTCTCCCGGGTCACGGACATTGCGCTCCGGCCCGTGCTCTTTGCTGGGATGTTTGTCGTGTCGCTGGGGCTCTATTACCTGTCCTCGGACATGCTGATTGTTTTGACCTCAGAAGCCCTCGGAGCCAACAAGAGTATCCCCACGGCCGGGATGTTTTTCTCCCTCTCGGGAGTCCTCGGATCGTATCTGGTCTATGCGCTTGTTTTGTGGCGGACCATCCATTTTTCGTTCGAAGTTTTGCACACAGGCCCCTATTGGGCCATGAAGGTTCTCGGAATCGAAAGCCGGGACGGAAGGGAAAGCCGCGCCATGGAGGCGGGGGGCCAGAACGTCCTCCACTCCATGCAGACCGTTTTTTCGGGTTTCGGGCGACCCATGCCCCCGAGCGGCGGCGGAAAAGGAGGTCAGGCGTGAACGGTCAGTTTGACGCCCAGCGCGTGCATCACCTTCATGATCGTTTCGAAGCGCGGCTTGGAGCCGGGGGTCAAGGCTTTGTAAAGACTTTCCCGCCCAAGCCCCGATTCCCGAGCTATCTGGGACATTCCGCGTGCTTTGGCCACGTTGGACAGAGCCGCCAGGAGAAGATCGGGATCGTTCTCCTCAAGGGTGACGGTCAGGTATTCGGCGAT
>DAIEST010000260.1 GCA_027346125.1 Leptospirillum sp.
GGTGGGTCTTGTCCCGGGAGATCAGTTCGTAAATATGCATCGAATCCCTTTCACACTGGCAGGAACCGGACCGGGTGGCATCTCACCGCGATTTCCGGCCGGAGCATCCGAAAAGGCGTTATGGCTTCAATCCTTGTTCCATGCCCCGGCGCATTTCTCCGGGTCCGGTCGATGATTGCAAAGCCAACGGCATTCCCCGCACTGGTCCATGGCGGTCCATGGAAGCACTCATGTCTTAGCCGGACAGGTACGACAGCCATGCGTGCGTAAAAATGACTGATTTTCGCCGTAAACGGCGGAGGTTCCCAAGGCTAATCCGGAGACTTCAGCGGATTTTCCATCATCAGGCGCGACAGCAGTATATCATGTTGTCCAGGACATCGTCTTCACAGGGATAGGAGGTCCCATGGGAACTGGCTCACAAAATTCACAAAACGGGGAGAAAACCGGTCAATCCCGCTCGACCCATCTGCTCCTGTCCACAAAATTCTTCATCATTCTTCTTGCGGTTCCCGCCATGCTGATGGGCACACACTATCTGAAACTCCATTTTCCGGGGAACCCGGAACTGTTGACGCTGATCCAGATCGTCAGCGTCCTTCTCGTCCTCTTCGGAGTTTACCGGGCACTGGTCTCGGCAATCCTGCCCGCGTTCTCCGAACGGTTCAGCAGCGAACGATTGAGGTCCGCCCGATATTTTCTCGACTTCCTTTTCATCGTCATCATGATTCTGTCCGTCATGACCCTTCTGGGGAAGGGGTTCAGCAACCTGGCCATAGGCGGAACTCTCCTTTCGGTGGTTCTGGGAATCGCAGGCCAGAATTCCCTGACGAACTTTTTTTCGGGATTCATTCTGGCGCTGGTCCAGCCCTTCAAGGTCGGGGATCCGATCTCGTTGGTCACATGGCAGTATCCCCGACTGCCCGCCACCTATCCCCACGAAACACTTTCCCCGGAACACAAGGGCACCGTCGCCTCCATCGGGATGATCTATACGTCATTCGACAGCGAGGACGGACGGCGCTTCATGCTTCCCAATGCGATTCTCCTCCAGGCCATGATCCTGGAACACCGGCAGACGCTGGTCACGCTCCAGATCACGATCGAGCTTCCCGGAGACATCCCTTTTCCGGAGATCGAAAGCAGTATCCGGACTTCGCTGGGAAAAGCCTACAACATTTCCGCAGGCGACCTCGCGATCCGGCTGACGGGGATCGGATCCGAATCCATCGTTGCATCCATCCGGCTTCCCTCCGGCGGATACACCGAACCGGACGTCCGGGATCGCGTCCTTCGAGGGGTGCTGGAACTGAAACAGGCCACCCTCCAGAAGTCCCTTCCGGCAGCGGACGAATGACAGCACCCTCCCGCATCCTTTCACCCGCTTCCTTCTGCGGGCTTTTCGAAGTGCTGGTTCCTCCCGGCATGACATCTGACGGGGTTGCCGGAAATCTCTCTGGAGACCGCCCCCGTGTCTGACGAGAAACTCCGCATTCCGCAATCCATCCGGTTCCTGTGCGCTCTTCTCCTGGGCCTGGGTGCGGGCGGATGTTTCGCATCCGCGCCCACCCCGTCCGTTCCCGCATTCCTGATCGTCGTCAACCGATCCGCTACCACCGGACTGATCGAGTACTCCCTCCCGCTCGTCTCCGGAGAGCAACCGCTGTATTCGCTGCCGCCTGCCGGGACCTATGAAGGCGGAGTCCCGGTACAGAACGATCTCTTTGTCTTTGGAACGGACGCAAACGGCATCTGGACGCTCTGGCGATACACCCTGCCCCTGTCCAAGTCCCCCTCCCCATCGAGCTTCACGGGATTCGCGGGAACACCCGTCGCCGCTTTGTCCCTGGCCAACGGCCAGTATGTCCTGTTCCTGGAGAAAACAGGCGCTCAGGCCTGCCTCGAAGGATTCACCGCCGGAACCCTGATCAGCGCCACCTCTTCCTCACTGCCCTCCCCGACGCTCACCTGCACTTCCTCGACCTTCTCGTCCATCTCCGGAACCTTTCAGGGAGGGACGATGCAGTTGTCGGCGGACGGAAGCAGCCTTTTTGTCGAAACGACCTATTCCAGCCAGACGACGGAACAGACGTTTTCCGCCGCATCCATCGTCAACGGAGTCCTGCCCAGAGCCAACGCCACCCATACCCTTTCCCCCACTCTCGCAACGTTTCCGGTAGAGGGCGCCGTCGAATCCAACAATGTCCTTCTTCTTCTGCCGGACCCCTCCGTTCCGGGCATCGATTTCTACACGGTCACCTCCATCCTGAGCGGTTCGGGGAAACTTGTGCCCCGGGCGCAGAACACAGCCCAGATTACCCCCC
>DAIEST010000271.1 GCA_027346125.1 Leptospirillum sp.
GACCCGTTCAACGGGACGGGGGGGATGCCCCCGATTGGCCGGGATACCGGTAAAGATAGGCCAGAAGAAGTGCGACGGATCGATAGAGTTCCGGAGGAATCGGATGTCCCTCCGGAACGCGGATCAGGATGGAGGCCAACCCGGGATCCGATCGGACCGGGATCCGGTATTCCGCAGCGAGCCGCAGGATCTCCCGGGCAATCTCTCCCCGACCCGACACGAGGACAATCGGGGTATCGTCCTCGTCCGGCCTGTACCTGAGCGCAATCGCCAGCCCTTCGGAGGCGTCGGGATTCACGAGCCGTCTCCTTCGCCGGCAGCGCGCCCCTCCAGACGGATCCGGAAGACTTCCGAAAGGTCCCGCGTCATCTCCGGAAAGGAACGGTTCCAGAACCCGGACAGAGAAGGGGAGGACAGACGGGCGCTGACCGACAGGAACCGCTTCCGGCTTTCATAAACCCCTCCCACGACCGCCGTTTCTCCCCCCGGAAACCGGACTTCCAGGCGGAACGGCACCCCGCGATCCGCTTCAGGGTGTTCGGGGGAGTTCCCTTCGTCCGGAGTCACCGGATCCGGAGCGGGCCACCGGATTTCCAGAAGACAGGTTTCCGGCTTCATCGTCACGGAAGGGTCCGAAGGAAAAGGCCCCAGGAAAAGATCCGGCACGAGAACCGGATCCGCCTGGGAGCGGAACATCCCCGACCCGGGGAGATCGCGCCGGGAATCGCGGGAGGAGTCGGGAAGAAGCAGACGTTGATCGCCGCCGCCCGCCCCCGGGATCCTCCACTCCAGGATACGCTCGGGGGCAGAGGGGATCTCCCGGTACGGAGCCCGGATCATCCAGTCCGCCCCCTCCCGGACGGCGACGGCCTTGAGAGGAATGGAAGACTGAACGTGCAAGGAGCCGGGAAGGGGCGGCAACAGCAGTGAAAGCTCAGGGGACCAATACGCCGGACGGCCGGTTTCGGGATCCCCCCTCGGAAAAAGGGTCAGGGCGCCCGTGGAGGAAGGAAAAAGGCGTTCGAGCCCGGACCAGAGGGAACGGGACAGAAGCGGCAACGGCCCTCCCGTTCCCGGAAAAGCCGGAGGAACCCCGGAGGACATCGCCTACTTCCCCGAGGGAGTCCTGCCGTCGGACAGGCGGGAAAGCCCCAGCATCAGTTCGACTTCCCCTTCGCCACGTCCCAGCGATTGTGCGATTTCCCGGACGGAACGTCCCTGGCCCGCAAGATAGAGGACTTTTTCGATATCGCTTTTCGGCTCATCCTTCACATTGGACTGAACAGGGGAGGAGGACGACACAAGGTCCGATGCCCGGACGGAACGGTCTTCCGCGGAGAGCTTGCCGGATTTCTGGAGCGTCTCCAGCTTTTCCAGATCCTCGATCCACCGCTCCGCATCGTGGAAAAGGAGTTCCATGCGGTCCCGCATGGAAGCGGCCCGCTCCGTCGCCACCGTCAAGTCCCGGATCCCGTTCTGGAGCGGCTCTGAAGCAGCAACGCCCGGAACCTCGGACAATCCGGCACGGACCGGAAGGGTCCGTTCGCGGCGCAATCGCTGGAGAGACGCCCTGACAAGCCGAAGGTAAATGACCACCACCGCCAGGAAAATCAGAATCGTCACATCCAGTATTCCCTGAAACACCCGAAATCCCATTACAGCCCTTTCCGCCTGATCGCCGCTTCCATCACGGGTCAGGCCTTGACATCGAGCGCCTTCCCCTTGTCCGGTAAAGCTCCGGAACTTCGAAGTTTCTTTTTCTTCCTGCCCCGGCCGTCACCGTCTTCCGGGTTCTGGACAGACTCGTCGGATTCTTCCACCGGACGGACCGGCGGGACAGAAGAGATCTCCACCACATCCCGGATTTCCTCCGGCGGAACCGGGATCGCTCCCTTGGGCCCGACCTCGACCATCGCTCCCTGCTGAACGATGACCGGGAGCTGTTCAACAGCCTGCTGGACATTGACGGTCGGAAGGATTCCCATTGCCTGTTTCCTCTCAGCCATGGATTAGATGCGCGGAGCCTCGGGAAGACTCGGAGGACGGGGGACGACCGGCTTCCGGACGGGGGAGGGAGAGATCGTCGAACCTTTGGGGACAAACACCCGGTTCATGATCAGGATCTCGACACGCCGGTTCTTTTCACGCCCTTCCGGGGTAAGATTTGTGGCGATCGGCCGGAATTTCCCGAATCCGGAGGCACCTATCCGCTCCGGATCTATGGAACCATACTGGAGGAGACGGGTCAAGACATTGACGGATCGCATGGTCGACAGGGACCAGTTGTTCGGATACCTCGGGGTCCGGATCGGGTGATTGTCCGTAAATCCGCGAACCCGAATCTCGTGGTTTGTCTTCGAAAGGAGCAGGGCGATCTTCTTCAGAACCGGAAAAGCGTCCCGTCGGATCCGGGCATGCCCCGTTTCGAACAGGAGCCGGGACTGGATCCTCAGGACAATCCCTTTCTTGGAGGGAACCACCTTCATGTCCCCTTTCTGGGAGGATTTCTGGACCAGAAGCTGCATCGCCTGGATCATGACGCTCTCCACGTGGGGCGTTGCCCGCCCGGCCTGCGGCGTATCCTTGGGAATGATCACATGGGTGGTCGTGAGCTGCTTCTTATGCTCGAATGTGGCGACAATCGCGTTGGAAAGGACCCGGAACTTTCCGGTATTGAGGGACGAGATGGCGTACAGCATCACAAAGAACGCGAACAGCAGGGTAATGAAATCCGCGTAGGAGACGAGCCATCGCTCCAGATTTTCGTGTTCTTCGTGCCTGACCCGCTTGGCCATCCCCGATCCTACTCTTTCCGGCCCATTCCCGCACGTTCTTTCTCGTTCAGGAACCCCATCAGCCGGTCCTCGATGTTGTTCGGATTCTCTCCCTGCCCGATCCCCACGAGACCCTCGACGACGATCTCCCGGATGCGGGCCTCGGAACGGTTCTTGATTTTCAGCTTTCCCGACAGGGGAAGAAAAGCCAGGTTGGCCGAGCCGACCCCATAGACCGTCGCCACAAATGCCGTGGCGATGCCTTCCGCCAGCTTGCCCGGATCGGAAAGGTTGCTCATCACGTGGATCAGCCCGAGCACCGCTCCGAGGATGCCGATGGTGGGAGCGTACCCTCCCGCCGCCTCGAACACCTTGGCAGCGGACGACTCCTCTTCCTCGATATACTGAGACTCCGTCTCCAGCGCCTCACGGACCTTGGCGATATCGGTTCCGTCCATGACCATCCGGACTCCCCGGGTCAGAAAGGGGTCCCCCTTGATGAAGGGGTCGTCCAGGTAGGATTCGAGTTTCAGAAGACCTTCCTTCCGGGACACTTTTGAAAGCTCGATGATCTTCCGGATCACCATGATGGGATTGCTTTTCGAATTCACGAAAAGGCGGGGAATCGCCTTGACGGCAATCAGAACCTGGGGAAGCGGGGTCGTCACCATCGTGGCTCCGATCGTCCCGCCGAACACAATGACTGCGGCGGTGGACTGGAAAATCGTCCCGAGGGGAAGACCTTCGAGCATCGATCCCCCCAGGATGCCCCCAAATCCGATGATGAACCCCAGAATTGTCGTAATATCCATAAGATGAAGGTCCTAGGCTCCCTGGTGTTCCCTGAGCGCGGGCGATACCGTCACAAGTTTTCCGATATCCAGAAGGGTCACGAGACGATCCTCGAGATGCGCCACCCCGCGGATCACATCCCCGAGCTTGTTCGCAATCCCGAAGTCCTGTTCTGTCTCCACCTTCTCGACCGGAATGCGGATCACCTGATTGACCTCGTCCACCGTCAAGCCGGCGAGATTCCCTTCCGTATTGACCACGATCATCCTCATCTCCTCGGTCACCTCGGTCATGGGAGGAAAGCCGAGAAGCTTCCGCAGGTTGATCACCGGAAGGATTTTCCCGCGAAGATTGATCACCCCGTCCACAAAGTGTGGAGCCCTGGGAACGCGGGTGACATCGGAAAGACGGTTGATTTCCTGAACGGACATGACATCCACTGCATAGTCTTCGCCGGAGAGCCGGAAGCTGACCATCTGCAGGACGTCCGACCCGAAATCGGCCAGTCCACCGACCATCTCATGACGCTCCGGTTCGGCCGGGAGCGTCCCCTTGTCGAGCCAATCCATGACTTGCTCCTTACTCCTTCAGGAATCCGATCCGTTCAATTTCCGGTCTTGAACTGTCCCAGATATTTCTCGAGTTCCTTCATGCGGGATTCGAGATCCGAAGCGGCCAGGGAGGCTTCCAGCGCGCTCTGCCGAATCGTCTGGCTGCCGACCGACGAACTCTCGACCGCCCCGGCCACCTGGGTGACGGCCTGGCTCTGCTGTGTCGTCGCCAGCGCGATCTGGTTCACCTGAACGGTGACTTCCTTCACGGAAGACACGATTCCCGACAGAAGATCGGAAGCGGACCGCATGACCGAGATCAGTTCGTTCAGTTCCCGGGATCCCTTCGTCATCACCTTCACGGACTTCTCCGTCAGACCCTGGATGGACTTGATCGTCTCCGAAATCTCCCGGGTCGACCGGGTGGTGCGTTCGGCCAGTTTCCTCACCTCGTCGGCAACCACCGCGAACCCTTTCCCCTGCTCTCCGGCACGGGCCGCCTCGATCGCGGCATTGAGCGCCAGGAGGTTCGTCTGCTCGGCAATCTCATCGATGATATTGACGATCTGGGAGATCTGGTCGGAACTCTTGCCGAGTTCCTGAATGCTGTCCGAGGCATCTCCCACGATCTCGGAGATCCGGCCGAGTTCGGTCGAGGCATTCTGGATCGATTCGAGACCTTTCGTCGCTTCGCGATCGGTCTTTGTCGAAAGGTCCGCCGCGGTCCGGGTATTCCTGGCAACCTCGCTCAGGGAACGCGAAAGCTCCTCTGTCGCCGCCGCCGCCGTCTGGATCTGTTCGGCCTCGCGATCCACGCTCGACCGGATCCCGTCCAGCGTCTCCACCATGTTGCGGGAGGCGTCCATGGCCAGGGAACCTTCCTCCATCTGCCGGACAACGAGGGAGCGGAGCTTGCCGACCATGGTGTTGAAGTGAAGGATGAGATCCCCGATCTCGTCGCGGGTCTTCGGTTCCATCGACCGCGTCAGATCCCCGTCCGCCGTCGCCTCGATCATATAGCCAACCTGATGGATGGGGCGGATCGCCAGACCCTTGATCAGGAGCGTCAGGATCACGACCAGGACCAGCACCACGCCCGAAAAAAGTCCGATAACCTGGAGGACAAGGCTGTGCCGGGCCTGGTTGAACTCGGCCAGAGGCGTACTGATCCGGAGCACCGTCATCACTTTCTGCTTGGCCTCATAGCCATGGCAAAGATAGCAGTTGTTCTCGAACTTCACCGGAAAAAGCTTGGTCAGGGCAGGGGTTCCGTCGATCGTTTCCCGGTAGGAGACCGCTTTCCCGTACTTCATCACCTGACGGAATCTCGGATCGGTCGCAAAACGCATCGTATCGTGACGGGAATGGGAGAGAAAGGTCCGGGGAGAATAGGCCTTGTAATGCCTCCAGGCATTGACCTTGTCGATGACCTCGTTGTCGTAGAACGACTGGACCCCGTCGGGACGGATCATCTGGACGCGGAGAACCCCCTTGAGCTTTTTCTGGTCGTCGATCAGATTATGGCCCAATACCGGAGCGTTTACCGACATCATCGTCGTCGAAAGACCCTTGATGATGGACTGCGCCATCATATCGGACCGGCTTTTCTCCTGCTTCATCAGATCCTTCGAGACAGTCATCAGAAAGAAAACCCCGCAAAGGGTCAGGACAAGAAACAATGTCACGGCTGTTGCAAGCTGGATCTTCGTCTGGAGTTTGAACTTCACCTCGATCCTCCCTTATTCAAAACAGCACCCACACAACCTCGATCTTCGTGGACAAGCTATCCCGACTGGTTTCTGAACCACATTCCCAACTTCTGTCCAATGAGGGCGGGGGCCAGAATATAGTCCGCCCCCCCGAGAGAGATTGCCGACAAGGGCATGCCGGACACGGCCGAACTTTCGGGACTCTGGACAAAGGTCACCGCCTGGTTCTCCTTCATTCTCTTCAGCCCTTTCGCCCCGTCATCCCCCAGTCCGGACAGAAGGATCCCCACGGCCCGGCGACCCACCAGCCTGGCGGCCGACTCGAATGCCCGGTCGATCGACGGGATATGAAGCGAGCCGCCCTGGTCCTCTTCCATCCGGATCTTCAGGATTTCTCCCATCCGGTCCACCACGGTATGCATGCCCCCCGGGGCGATCCGGATCTTTCCCGGCACGAGGGGCTCCCCCTGATACGCCATCCGGACATTCAGGGACAGCGTTTCCGAAAGCCGGTCCGCAAAGTGCGGCAGGACGGCCGGAGGCATATGCTGCACGAGCAGGACCGGCGGAATCGGACCGCCGCACAATCCGGAAAGAAGCTCGGAGATGGCCATGGGACCTCCGGTGGATCCCCCGACCACCACAAGCGTCGGAGCCGATCGGGGAAGCGGGACATCGTTCAGGAAGCTTCCGCGGCCAGAGACCTGTATGGCATCCCCGAAATGGGCCAGAGACCGGATCTTCCGGAGCAGTTCCGCCCGGAACAAGACGTTTTCTCCCGATCCGGCCGGTTTTTCCAGAATGTCGTGCGCCCCTTTCAGGAGGGCGCTGACCGCAATCCGGGACCCCTGCTGGGTGAAGCTGCTCACGACCAGGATCCGAGCCCTGTACCGGCTCCGGAGAGTCTCTGTCAGAGCCAGCCCGCCCATTCCGGGCATCTCGATATCGAGGGTGATGACGTCCGGATCCAGCCCGGGAAGAAGGGCCAGCGCTTCCTCCCCCGAAGCCGCAACGCCCACGACCTCCATTTCCGGAGCTTTTTCGAGGATCAGGGAAAGCATTTTCCGGAATGTCTGGGAGTCGTCCACCACCAGAACACGGATCATGCCAGCCCTTAACCTTTTCCGTTGGACAGAATTCCTGCCGGAGAGACGCTCTGGTTCTGGCGAAGCTGGATATCCTGAAGAATCTCGCCCACATCGAGGATCAGGACAACCTTCCCGTCCCCCGTGATCGTCGCCCCGGCCATCCCCCGGATTCCCGAAAGAAGCGAGCCCATGCTCTTGATCACCACTTCTTCCTGGTAGGGAAGACGGTCCACGATCAGCCCCAGAAGCCGGGATCCGAGCTGGACCACCACCACGTAGCATTTTCTCGTGTCATCCTGATCCCCCGGAGGAGTCTTGAACTCGTCCCTGAGACGAAGGAGCGGAAGCACCTGATTCCGGAGATTCAGGACATCCGATCCCGACAGCGTCCGGATGTCCTCGCGGGTGATCTTGACCGTTTCCACCACGCTCTGGAGCGGGATGGCGTAGACCTCGGAACCGATCGTCACCATCAGCGCCTGAATGATGGCGATTGTCAGAGGAAGCCGGATGACGAATGTGGATCCGGCCCCCATCGCTGTCCGGATATCGACGGAACCATTGATCTTGTTGATATTCGTCCGGACGACATCCATCCCGACACCCCGGCCGGAGACATCGGTCACCTTCTCCGCCGTACTGAATCCCGGGAGGAAGATGAGATTGACCAGTTCCGTCTCGGACATCCGTTCCGCATCCGCCGGCTGGATCAGTTTCCGTTCGACCGCCTTGTCCCGGACCCGCGCCACATCGATGCCCTTGCCATCGTCGGAGACCTCGATGACGATCGAGTTCCCCTCCTGGTAGGCGGAGATCCGGACAACGCCTTCCGCAGGCTTTCCGGATCGGACCCGTTCTTCCGGATCTTCCAGACCGTGATCGATGGCATTCCGGATGATATGGACGAGAGGATCCCCGATTTCCTCGATCACCGACTTGTCCAGCTCCGTCTCCTCCCCCGACAGTTCGAGACGGACTTCTTTCCCCATCTTCCGGGAAAGGTCCCGGACCATCCTCGGGAATTTCCCCAGGACCTTCCGGATCGGCTGCATCCGGGTCTTGATCACCGCAAGCTGGAGGTCCGTCGTCACGCGGGACAGCTGTGCCACCGCCTCGGAGATCTCCTTCATCTGACGCTCCGGATCCTCTTCGCCGGCATGCTCCGAGGAGAGCTTCACAAGACGGTTCCGCCCCAGGACAAGCTCGCCGACAAGATTCATCACGTTGTCCAGCCGGGAGGTCTCCACCCGGATCGTCTGATCCCCTTCTCCCGCGGGCACCGGAGCCCCTCCGGCCTCGGGAGCGGCGGAGGGAACGACCTCTCCCCTGGCAGCGGGAGCGGGAGAAGCCCGGGTGGCGGGAGCGGGCGGGGCTTCGGAAGACTCTTCGGCGTCTTCCACCAGAAACTCCTGGAGTTCCTGGGACTCCGACTCACCGGAGGTCTCCGTCCCTTCGGACGCCACGCCATGGCTGGCCACACTCTCGGTCTGCACATCCTCTCCCCACTGGAGAAGAAGATCGAGCTTCTGGTTCAGCGATTCGATATCGATCTCTTCCGGCTTCCCGGTCTTGACCTCCTGGATCAGGAGCTTCAGGGCATCCATGGATTCCAGGATGATGTCGATCACCACCGGATCCGCCCGCATCTGACCCTGCCGAAGCTGGTTCAGGACGTTTTCCGCATGATGGGCGACGTCCACGACCCGGGTCAGCCCGATGAACCCCGCAGACCCCTTGATGCTGTGAGCCGTCCGGAAGATCTCGTTCAGAAGGGTCCGGTCCTCGGGATTGGCTTCGAGCTGCACGAAGAACGTGTCGAGACCTTCGAGCATCTCTTCCGCTTCGGCCAGAAAATCCTGAAGGATCTCCTTCATTTCCTCGTTATCGAAGGTTTCCGACATCGGCTGTCTCCATAGGCGACATTCCTGGCGATCCCTTTACTTGTCCTTGAAGATCTTGGCAACCTTCTCCTGAAGGGTGGCAACGGTGAAAGGCTTGACGATGTAGTTCGAAACACCCGCCTTGATCGCCTCGACCACGTTCTCCTGCTTGGCCTCGGCCGTCACCATCAGGAACGGAAGATGTTTGAGCTGGGGAGTGGCCCGAACCTTCCTGAGAAGATCGATCCCGGTCATGTTCGGCATGTTCCAGTCGCTGACCACAAAATCGAATTTCTCCGACATGAGCCGGTCGTAGGCCTTCTGCCCGTCCTCGGCCTCTTCGATGCTGGAAAACCCGATCTGCCGGAGAGTGTTCTTGACGATCCTCCTCATGGTCGAAAAATCGTCTACGACAAGCACCCGCATATTAAAATCCACTCTCAATCCTCCCCTTCGAAGATCAGGTCAGGGCACTGGAACCCTGACGGGATCTCTTATCGGGATCTCGTCCCCGGAAGAACAGTCCCTCCGAAAAACGAGCCCCTTCCCTCCATGACACAGTCCGTCCGCTCTTCCTGTTTCCACTCTAGCAAAACATAAATCAATAAGAAAAACATCCATAAGACTCAGATCTTCCGGTAGACGATCGTCCCATCATGGGACTCTTGCACGAAAGGGCTTCCACCATCAGGAAGACTCTCTCCGGACCCCAGAATCAGGAACCCCCCTTTCCGGAGCAGACAATAAAATTCATTGATTGCTTTCCGTCTTACTTCCTCTCCGAAATAAATGACCACATTCCGGCACAGGATCCCGTCCACCGACAAAGGAGGACGGTCCTGTGCCAGCGAAAGAATGTTCCCCTGGGAAAATCGGGTATTCTCGCGCAGGAAATTCTTGATTCTGTACACGCTCCCGTCATGATCGAAGAACCGGTCGATCACCGTCCGGTCCAGAAGCTTCAGGGCACGGGGGCCATAGACCCCCTCCTTCGCCTTCCGGATCTGTCCGGGAGACAGATCGATCCCTTCCAGGCCGAGCGGCACGGAAAACCCCCTCAGGTTCCGGAAGATGGCCAGCGTGTAGACCTCTTCCCCGGACGAGCATCCTGCGGAAAGAATGGTCAAGGGAACATGGCTCTCGGGAAGAAGCGTCGAGAAAATCAGATCCAGTCCCTGGCGATCCCTGAAAAAGTAGCTCTCCCCGGTCGAAATGGCATCGTATACGGACAACCATGGCTCCCGTCCGGGAGGCGTACGCTCCAGAAGGCTCCCCAACTCTTCGAGAGAAGAGACTCCGAACGTTTTCAGAAGGGGGGAGAGCCGGCTTTCGAGAAGGTACTGGCGGTCGGGATCGTGGTGGATCCCCGTATGTTCCGAGAGAACTCTCGCCAGGGTGTGGGAAAACGGGCGATTCACAAAAAAGGAACCGACCGGAGATCAGAAGTCCCGGTCGGGAAACTTCCGAAGCGATCCGGATAAGGAAGCGTCATGGTTCATCCTGTTCGGATTCCAGGGACGCGAGGGCATCCGGACAGTCCCTGAGCGCCATCAGGGATTTCTTGAGCGACATGACGGCCTGGGTATGGATCTGGGAAACGCGCGACTCGCTGACGCCGATCACCTGGGCCACTTCCTTCATCGTCAGCTCGTCATAGTAATAAAGGGACAGGACAAGGCGCTGCTTTTCCGGAAGATGGTCGATCGCCGACAGAAGGGCATCGTTGACTTCCGCACGGAGAAACCGGTCCAGCGGGTCGGACTCCATGGTCGCGGCCACCCGATCCATCAGGGTCGGGCCATCGCCGTCCTCCATGTCCATCAGGTCTTCAAGGGACAAGACGGCATGAGGCTCGATTTCCCGGGACAGCTTCTCGAAAGACTCTTCCGTCATCTGAAGGGCCTCGCAGAGCTCATGGCGGGAAGGTTCCCGCTGCAGGCGACCCACAAGCTCGTCCCGAACCTGCTGGAAATGGGACACCTTGTCGCGCACAGATCGCGGAACCCAGTCGACCGCGCGGATCTCGTCGAGCATCGCGCCCCGGATCCGATGCTCCGCCATGGTCTTGAACTTGATTCCGCGCGTGGGATCGAATCTGCGGGCGGCATCCAGAAGCCCGGTAAGCCCGACACTGACCAGGTCGTCGATGTCCAGTTCCGGCGGAAGACGATGGGAGTATCGGAGTGCGTAGAATTTGACCGTGACGGCAAATTCCTTCAAGGCCGATTCATCGAGATCCATACACCCTCACACAATTGTTGACAGAACCAGCACCCCGATTCCCGCGGCTTACCCGCCTCCGGAAACACCTTCCCGGGTCTGGCGGGAATCCACAAGACGTTTCATCAAAAGCCCGATCCCCGACTGGAGCATTTCCCTGGGGGGACGGGAAAGCAGATCCCGGGCAACCTGCCGGATGGCGGTCGAGAACGGAGCTCCCGGCAGCATCTCGGCCAGGGCCTTCTGGTTGCGCACCGCCTGGGTCACAGAAGGATCCTGGGGAAGATATCCGGCAAATGACAAGTTGAGGTCGGGCAGAAAACGATCCGCCACTCGGGAAACAAGGTCGTACAGCTCGAGCCCCTCCCTTCGATCCCGAACCATGTTCGCAAGGAACAGGAGAGGCTTTCCGGAATACCGGCGGTTCAGGACTTTCATCAGGGCAAACGCATCGGTCCGGCTGGTCGGTTCAGGAGTGACGACGATCAGCGTTTCCTGGCTGGCCAGATTGAATGTGAGCACATTTTCCGAGATACCCGCTCCTGTGTCAATGAGAAGGATATCCACTTCCTCTCCCAGCTGGTCGAAGGCAGAGATCAGTTTCAGGTTCTGCTCCGGCGTCAGCGCCGTCAATTCCTCGACCCCCGAAGCGGCGGGAAGAATCCGGATTCCGGCCGGGCCCGGGACCAGAACTTCGGACAGGGAACGATCCTCGAACAGGAAATCCTTCAATGTCCAGCGGGGCCGGAGATTGAACAGGACATCCATGTTTCCCAGCCCCAGATCCGCATCGAACACGAGAACCCTTTTTCCGAAGGTTTCGGACAAGGCATAGGCCAGATTGGCCGTGACATTCGTCTTTCCGACCCCCCCTTTCCCGCTCGTCACAGAAATCACGCGGGGAGGGAGGGAGGGATCCGGACCGGAGGCGATGCCGGCCTCCTTTTTTCTCAACCCTTCCGCCTGGTCGGTCATCTTGTTTTACGCCGTTTCTCCCCCCGACCGAAGTCGTGGAAAGGAACGGCGTACTCCTTGTCTGTTTTAGATTGTTGATCCAGGATGCACTCTCCAGGAGAATCGTTTCCGGGACAAAAACTCCATCGGGAATTTGCTCCCGAAGACCTCAGGAAATACGGAATCGGTCGACCCGGGCCGGATCCGTTTCTCCCTCAAACAGGCCCCGGCTTCCCTCATGGGCAATCGACCTAACGGAATCCCCCCAGAATCCACTGGGACAGCTTCCCTGCATGCGCCACCTCGATATCGTCCGGAACTTTCTGCCCTGTCGTCACATAACAGACCGGAATCGTCGCACGGGAGAGAAACGGATACAAGGACCCCAGACACTCCGTTTCATCGACCTTCGTCAGAATCAGTGCGCGGGGTCCCAGCCCCTGGAATCGCTCCAGCGCCCCGGACAGGTCTTCGGTCTTCGAGGATGCCGAGACCACCAGGGAGACGAGGAGGTTCAGGTTTTTCTGCGCCGAGAGCGCATCCACAAACGGTTTCAGTCTCCCGTCGTCGCCAAAGGACATTCCGGCAGAGTCCACCAGAACGATCTCGCCCTTCCCGTTCTCCCTGGACTCCGAAACAAGATGCGTCAACCGTTCGGGCGTGCCGGCGACATCCACCGGAAGCCCCATCAGATCGCCATAGATCTTGAGCTGTTCCAGCGCCCCGATCCGGTAGGTATCCAGATTGATCAGCCGGACTTTTTTCCGGTGTTTCATCGTGAACCCCGCAGCCAGCTTGGCGACGGTCGTCGTCTTCCCGACACCGGTGGGTCCCATGAAAAGACAGACCAGGGGTCCGTCCTCCCGGACGCGATCGAGGAACGAACTCCCCACCCGGATGTTCCTGGAAATCAGAAACTGGAGGAGGGATCCGATCCGGTCCGGATCCTCGAGATCCGAAGGCGAGTACGAAAGCGACATCAGGCCGGCCAGAAGTTCCTGGCGGACATCCGGCGCGATCGACGCCTTTTCCAGAACCGATTCGGCCCGGGACATCTCTCCGGGAACGGACGGTTCTCCAGGAGAAGGTTGCCCGCCGGAATCCCCCACCGCAAGAGATTCGACGTGACGGACCAGCTCAAGCACGGTTTCACGGGTCTGGGGGCCCCATTCGCGCTCGAACCGGAGAACCGTCTCCCGGAGGGATTCCAGCTCCTGGCGAATCCGGAGCGTTTCCATGTCGTCGCTCGCCGGCTGCCCCCGAAAGGATTCTCCCGCGGGGAGCCAGGGCGGGTCAACTCCCGGAAGGCCGGCGGTGACCACCACTTTATCCCGGGTCGCCCCGGAAGGGCGTCTGGTTCTGGACCCGAGGATGACCGCATCGGTTCCGAGCTCCTTCTTCACCTTGCGAAGGGCTTCATTCATATCCTCGCCCTCGAACGACCGGATCACCATGAACTACTCCTCCTGGAAACGCACTACATCCGCGGAAACAATCGACACATCCTTCGGAACCTCGAGGGGAGACAGAACCGGCAGAGACGGGAAATACCGCTCCAGGAACCGCCTGACCCCCAGACGGGTCTGGGCCGATACCATCAGGACCGCCTGGACACCCTTCCTCCCCTGGCTTTCGATAACTTGCCCCAGACTGGACAGCAATTTCTGAGCCAATCCCGGATCCAGAACCAGGGCACTCCCATGCGGGGTATGTGCAGACTGCTTCAGAAAAACCTCTTCCCAGTTCCGGTCGAAACTGACAATCGAGAGCGCCCGGTTCCGTCCGGAGAGATAGGGATGGACGATCGAACGGCCCAGGGACTGGCGGACTCCTTCCGACAGACCCGGAACATCTTTCGCCTCTTTTCCCGCCGCGATCTGGTCCGCAAGCGATTCGAGAATCGTCCGCATATCGCGGATGGAAACCCGTTCGGAAAGGAGGGCGTGGAGCACGGACACCAGAACGCCCAGGGGAAGCTGGCCCGGAACCAGGTCCTCCACCAGCCTGGGATAATCCTTGGCCAGGGCATCCAGAAGCCGCTGGACTTCCTGACGACCCACCAGTTCGGCCGCATGGGAACGGATCAATTCCGACAAATGCGTGGAAAGAACTGTCAGCGGATCGACGACCGTAAAGCCCCTGGATTCCCCTTCCTCCCGCATGTCCAGACCGATCCAGTGCGCATTCAGACCAAATGTCGGTTCCTTGACAGGGGTCCCTTCGATCGTGGCGGAATCGCTTCCCGCATTCATGGCCAGGAGGGCTTCCGGCTTCAGTTCCCAGCGGCCGATGGGGGTCCCCTTGAGCAGGATGACGTATTCGTCCGGCTTCAGCTGGAGGTTGTCCCGGATATGGATGGGGGGAACGATGATCCCCATCTCCTGGGCCAGCTGACGGCGGATTCCGCGAATCCGCTCGGTCAGGTCCCCCCCGTTCCGCCCTTCGACCAGATCGACCAGACCATATCCGACATTCAGTTCAAGGAGATCGAGGGACAGGAACGTCTCGACGTTTTCCGGAGCCGGGGCGACCGTTTTCTCCTCTTCCACCGCCTTCTGTTCCTTTTTCCGGTCCGCCAACATCTTTCTCCAGGCCAGAACCCCGGTCAACGATCCGAGAAGGAGAAAGGCCATATGGGGCAATCCCGGAACGACCGCGAGCAGGAACAGGATTCCCGAAGCCCCGCCCAACGGCCTGGCCCGGGTCAGGATCTGCTCCCGGAACTCGCTGCCGAGGTCCGTCCCGGATCCGGCCCGGGTCACGACGACACCGGCCGCCACCGAAACGATCAGGGCGGGAAGCTGGGCCACAAGCCCCTCTCCGATCGTCAGCAGCGTGTAGTACCTGAGCGCGTCCGACAGGTCGAGCCCCTTGATGGCAAGACCGATCACCAACCCTCCGAGAATATTGACGAACAGGATCAGGATCGCCGCGACCGCGTCTCCCCGGACGAATTTGCTCGCCCCGTCCATGGCCCCATAGAACTCCGACTCCCGGGACAGTTCCTTGCGCCGCTTGCGCGCATCCTCTTCCTTGATCGATCCCGAGTTCAGGTCGGCATCGATGGCCATCTGCTTTCCGGGCAACGCGTCCAGCGTGAACCGTGCCGCCACTTCCGCGATACGCCCGGCGCCCCGCGTCACCACGACAAAGTTGATCACCACAAAGATCGCAAACAGGACAAGCCCGACGGCATAAGAGCCGCCGACCACGAACCGGCCGAAGGACTGGATGACGTGGCCGGCCGCCCCCGTTCCGTTCTGGCCGTGAAGCAGGATCAGCCGTGTCGACGCCACGTTCAGGGAAAGGCGGAAGAGTGTCGCCAGAAGCAGGACAGACGGAAAAACCGTGAACTCCAGGAGGTTCTTCGTGGTCATCGCCACCAGAAGGACGACCAGGGAAAGAGTGATGTTCGTCGCCAGGAAAAGGTCCAGAAGAACGGGGGGCATGGGAACGATCATGATGAACAGGACCCCGACCACCCCTCCCAGAATCAGGATGTCGGAGCGGCTGTTCAGAATCGCCGCCCACAAAGGATTCGGCCTACCGGCTTTGGGCGTTGCCATGCGTCATTCCCTCCCATTGTCCCCGTTCATAGAGTACGGACAGAACCTGGGCCACCGCCTGGTAGAACTGGATCGGAATCTCCCGATCCAGAGGACAGGCGGCATAGAGCGTCCGTGCCAGCGGCGGGTCCTCGATGACCGGAACGCCCGCCTCGCGCGCCGCCCGCCGGATATTGAGGGCGATTTCGTCCTGGCCCTTGGCCACCACGACAGGCGCTGCCATGGTCTTCAGGTCATACTTGATGGCGACGGCAAAATGCGTCGGATTGGTCACGACAAGAGTGGCCGTCCTGACCTTGGACATCATCCGGCGGCGGGCCATGGCTCTCTGGATCGACCGGATCCGGGAACGCACATGCGGATCCCCTTCCGTCTCCTTGAATTCTTCGCGGATTTCCGTCCGCGACATCCGCAGCGACCGGGTCAACTGGATCCGCTGGATCACAAAGTCCGCCAGTGCGATGACCAGAAACAGGGGAACCAGCCGGAAGAGCCCGTCCCGCAGAAACCCCGTAAGAGCCGACACAAAGCGGTGAACGCCCGATTCTTCCAGCGACGGAAGCCGGTACCAGTCGTCGCGCAGCAACCAGAACACAACGAACAGGACCAGGAAAACCTTGATCAGGTATTTGAGAAGCTCGATCAGGGATTTTCCGGAGAGAATCCGCTTGAATCCCTTGCCGGGAGAGACCCTGTCCCATTTGAACGCCAGCGCCTTGGGCGACCAGACCGGGCCTCCCTGGACGAGAAATGCCAGGACAGAGGCCACCAGGAAACCCGACCAGACCGGAAGTCCCGACTTCAGAAAATCCCAGAGGACATGGGCTCCGAACACACTCACCGAGTCCGGACGGATCCGGAGATAGGCCGCCTGGGAAAAATACATCGCCATCTGCTGCTTCATGTCCAGGATCAGACGGTTTCCCGATACCCCGAACAGAATGAATGCCGCGACGAGAAAGAACAGGGAGCTGACCTCGCGGCTTCGGGCAACCTGACCTTCCTCCCGGGCTTTCTCGAGCCGTCTGGGAGTGGGCTCTTCCTGCTTCTGCTCGAAATTATCCGCCATGGCCGCCCAAGAGGCTCATGATTCCCGGAAGCTCCTCCTCCATTCTGGAAAACGCGTTTGACAGAACGGATCCCAGAAACGGCAGGGACAGGATCAAAAGCCCCAGACCGCCCAGCACCAGCACGGGAAATCCCACCGAGATGAGATTCATCTGGGGCATCATCCGGGACAGGAATCCCATCGCCAGATTCAGGACGATCCCCCCCACGAGAAACGGGGCCGCCAGCGTCAGGCCGAGTTCCATGAAATGGGAAAACAGGCTCAGATACCCATCGAAGAAAACGCTGTCGAACATTCCTCCTCCCGGAGGAATCAGGGCGTATGAGCGACCGAGAGCCCAGATCAGGGCCTCGTGGGCGCCGGACGAGAGAAACACGAGGAATGCCACGGTATTCTGGAAGGTTCCGAGAAGAGGAACCTCCGCAAGACCCAGCGGATTGATCACGTCCACCAGACCGAAGCCGACCTGGACGCCGGCCAGTTCTCCGGCAAACGAAACGGCCGCGAACACCAGGAACGCCGAAAATCCCAGGGACACTCCGACAGCGAACTCCGTCACGAGGGATCCGACCCAGACGGAAAAGTCCCGGGGGGGGAGGGAATGTCCCACGACCACCGGCTCCAGGAGAAAGGAGAGCGCCAGCGCAATCAGACCCTTGATACGAACCGGAACCGTTTTCCCCGACAAGACCGGCATGCTGACGACCAGACCCGAAACGCGGGCCAGCACCCACGTGAACAGCAGAACCGATTCGGGACGGAGGGCAAACAGGTTCATCGGGTCAGTCCCGGAAGCCCCTGGAAGAGCGTGGCCGTATAGTCAATCAATTGACGGACCATCCATGGCATCAGGATCAGGAGAACGCCCACCACCCCCGCAACCTTCGGCAAAAAAGACAATGTGGTCTCGTTGATCTGGGTCACCGCCTGGAAAAGACTGACCAGCACCCCGATCACAAGACTCACCGCCAGGATCGGAAGTGTCAGGACCAAAGCCATCATCAGGGCATTGTGCGTCAGGTCGATCGCCGTCTGGGTCGTCATCTGGTGCCTCGAATCACTTGAAGGATTTGTCCTTGAAGCCCGGAAGATTCCTGGCAGGGATGGAGCAAATCCCATGCCGGGAAAACGGAACGCCATCATGCGGAAGAAAGGCTGGAGCAAGGTGCGCGGAAGGGAGCTTTCCGGGGTGAAAGGCCCGTCGGAAATCTGTCAGTGAAAGCTTCGGACGAGCGAGCCCACCACAAGGGACCAGCCATCCACCAGGACGAACAGGAGGATCTTGAACGGAAGAGAGACGACCGTGGGAGGGAGCATCATCATCCCCATCGACATCAGGACGGAAGAGACGACCATATCGAGAATCAGAAACGGAAGGTAGATGAGAAAACCCATCTCGAAGGCCGTCGAAAGCTCGCTCACCACAAAGGCCGGAATCAGGACATAGGTCGGGATATCCTCGCGGGACGACGGGGTCCCCTGAAGATGGGCAATCTTGACGAAAAGGGCCAGATCCCTCTGCCGGACCTGCCGGAACATGAACTTCCGGACCGGCTTCATCGCCCGATTCACCGCCTCGTCCGGAGCCAGCTGCTTGTTCAGGTAAGGGGTGATGGCCGTCTCGTTCATCGTTTTCCAGACGGGGGCCATCACAAAGAATGTCAGGAAAAGGGAGAGTCCGATCAGAACCTGGTTCGGAGGGACCTGAGCGGTTCCCATCGCCTGCCGGAGAAATGAAAGCACGACCACAATCCGGGTAAACGACGTCATCATGACAAGGATCGCGGGCGCCAGGGAAAGCACGGTCAGGAGAAGCAGGAGTTCGACGGTGACGGCAACCTGGCTGGGAGCCGGCGTTCCGGATCCGAAGGAAAGGTGGATGTCCGGAAGCGGGGCCACGGGAGGAACAGACAGTCCGGAGGCAAGGGCGAGACCCGGAAAGAAAAGCAGAGAGCCCATGACAACGCCCGCCGCAAAGGATTTCATCAGACGCTCCACCGGCGTGACGCGGAAGAGGAAGTCCCACGGTCCTGTCGACCCTTCCTGATTTTTTCCAGCGCACCCGAAACGAGATCTTCGAAGTTCTCTTCCGGCTTCGGAGAAGAGTCCGGAGCGTATCGGGGAGCGGTCCGATCCGGACTCCGCCGCTCGTCGCGTTCCACCGGCGGGACCTCCGTTCCGGCAGACGACTGCAGCGCTGCCTCCGGACGGCGGTCCTCCGGCCCTCCGGACAGTCGGGCCAGAAGCGAAACGGACTGGGGAGTCACCCCGATCAGGAAAGACTCCTCTCCCACTGAAACGACGGAGAGGGTCGTCTTGGGGGCCAGGGAACAGGTCGTTCGCACGGCGATCATCTCTTTCGGGGAAGAGCCGCCCGAAAGGGTCTTTTTCTGGAGGAACCTGAGCAGCCATACCGCTCCCAGAAAAAGGACCACCACGAGCAGGAGAGACCCCAGGAGCCTTCCCCCTACCCACAACAAAGACGCGTGATGCGCATGAACCGGATTCATGGAAAACTCCTTGGACGATCCCGAATGCTACAGGCTTTTGATCCGTTCGATGGGGCTGACGATATCCGTCAGACGAACCCCGTACTTGTCGTTGACCATGACCACCTCTCCCCGGGCCACCAGCTTGTCGTTGATCAGAATCTCCATCGGCTCTCCCGCAAGCTTGTCCAGCTCCACCACAGAGCCTTGCCCCAGCTGGAGGAGATCCTTGATCAGCATGCGCGCCGTTCCCACCCGGACCGAAACGGTCAGGGGAACGTCCAGGAGAAAGTCGATATTTTCGGGAGATTCGTGGGTTCTGACCGGTTCGGGGGTCTCCGGAACCTCATCGTCTTCTCCCGACTTCGCCAGATCCGCTTCCCATGCAGCGGCCAGCGCTTCCTCATCCAACGGTTCGTCTGCCATCAAAGCCTCCTTGGCCCACCGGAAGGAATCCCGGCCGAAGATCTCCCGACGCCGGACGCTTCCGGGTCAATATCGATCACTGAATCACAAACTCGGTGAAATAAACCGACGTCACCCTTCCCAACGTCAGGATCGAGTTCACACGATGACGGATCTGGTTCCGGAGAGCCAGCTTGCCTCCTGTCGTACCCAGATCCTCCGACGACTCGGAGCCCAGCAGGATCAAAATGATATTCTGGATCTCCGGCATCCGATACTCAACTTCTTTCCCCACCTGGGGGTTGTCCAGCTTGAACGCGATCCGGACCTTCAGGTATTTCGGGTTCTCTCCCGATCGGGTATCCAGGTTCACCACAAACGGTTTCAGATCCACGATCGGGTTGTGCTTGATCAGCTTTTCCATTTCCTTGGGCGTCATCGGCACGTCGCTCGCAGCCTTGTGACCATGCTTCATGAAATAGAACGCCCCACCTCCGAGAAGAGCCAGGACAGCCACCCCGATAATCGCCATTTTCTTGATGTTCCGGGGCGGTTTGTCCGATCCGGATTCTTCTTCCTTCTCTTCATCGTCCGCCATGGACGCCTCCTTAGCCAGAATCGGTTGAACCCATTTGCACTTTGGATTAAGCAACTCCGATGCCACCGGAATATCGGGAAGCACAAATCCTTTAGCAGACTGACAGCGACATGTCCAAAAAAAAGGGGAGACCGAGTCTCCCCTTTGCAGAACCCCCCTGAAGGCCGTTCCTATCCGATCCGCGTCAACAGCGTGTTCAGGATGGTATTGTCGGTTGCGATGATGGAAGCGCTGGCCTGATAGCCCCGTTCGGCCGTGATCATGTCAACCATCTGACGCCCCAGATCCGTACTGGACAACTCAAGGGAATCGGCCAGCAGGACTCCTCTGCCGCCTTCGCCCGGACGGCCATAGTTCGGCGTTCCCGACGCGATGCTCTCCGCGTAGGCGTTGCCGCCCACGCTGGCCAGACCTCCCGGATTGTTGAAGTTCGCGATCCCCACGACTCCCAGCACTTTCTGGACTCCGTTACTGAAAGAGCCCACCACTTTTCCGTCCCGGGCGACCGCAAGGTTGTTCAGATCGCCGGATCGGTGACCGTCCTGGGTTTCTTCGATCGTGGCCGACGGCGCATTGTACTGTGTCAACTGGAGCACCTGCTGGGTCACGCCATTGGTGTGGTTGGTCCGAATCGTCTGCCCTTTCGACGGAATCGTCACATCGAACGAAAAAGGCGTCTTGGCCTTGTCCTGCAACGTCGTCTGGTAAAGGGCGTGAGAAACCCCGTTCGGGTCCTTCTTGACCGGAGAACCGCCATAATTGACGGATTTGACGTCCCCGTTCCCGTCGAACTGGATAAGACCGACCATCCCCTTCAACGTCTTCGGAGATTTTCTCCCCAGCGGAGGATAGGAGACAGAACCGCCCCCCTTGGTGAGCGTCGCCCCGTCCATTGTAGCCTGAAAGGCCCACTGGCCGGCAACCGAGGTCGGGATGAACTTGTAGGTCAACAGATGCTGGATTCCGAGGGAATCGTAGATGTTGCTCGATTTCTCGAACATCTGTCCCGCCTTCAGCTTCTCCGTCATGCCCGCATCCAGGTTGATCCTGGAAAACACATTCTGGGTCGCCTTGGGAGGGACCGTCGTCTGCGGCACCGTCACGTCGGAAAGGATCGGCTGGATCTTGCCGTTCTTGTTCATGTATCCCTGGAGCGCGCGCCCTTCCACATCCACGATCCGCCCGGTCTTGTCGAGTGCGAGCTGGCCGTTCCGGGTAAAGAAATTCTGGCCGTTCTTGCCTCTCACCGTCATGAACCCGTTGCCCTGGATCGCCATGTCCAGTCCGTTGCTCGTGGCCTGGATGCTCCCCTGCGCAAACTCGTGCTGGATCGCTTCCACATAAACGCCGCTGCCGGGCTGGGAGGTGTTGATCATATTGGATCGGCCGGTCAGCGTCTGTCCGTAGACATCCGCGAAGATCGCCCGTCCCTGCTTGAACCCGACGGTATTCAGGTTCGTGATGTTATTGCCGATGACGGACATGTCCGTCCCCATCGCGTTCAGACCACTATTGGCCACATACATGGACGATAGAACACCCATCTTGAATTCCTCCTGTCAATGAATCGCGTCTGGTTTATTGGCCGGTTTTCCGTTCGCCGCAACAGAAGGCGGCCGGGATGACAAAGGCGACAGCTTCCGGGAAAGGACCGGAGACCGGGGCGGTGCCTGAGGCCGGGGAGTCGCTTCCGGACGTCCGACGTGAGAGATCTCGCTGAACGCCACCGGTTTTCCGTTCACTTCCAGAACCGGCTTCCCTTTCTCGAAGAGGATCCCCGTGACGACACCCGTCTCCACCGGTACCGCGGAAATCGCCTTGTGACGGCCATCCATGGCCTCCACTTCAAAAGAATACTGACCTTTCGGGGCTTCGGACCCCTGGTTGGTCACACCATCCCACGACATCGAGTGGGTACCCGGAACCATCTGTTTCAGGGCCATCGTCCTGACCAGACGATGCTGTTCGTCAAAAATGCGAAGATGGCCCGAACTGGAAGGAGCATCCAGACGGAACCTGAGCCCGACCGACCCTCCCGGCTCCAGCCGGAAGGAATTCCCCTTCATGGTGACCTCCTGGCCGAGAAATCCCACCATCATCATCTTGTTGGCATCCGAACCGGAATGGACCATGTGTCCCACCCCCTTGTTCAGATGGGTCAGCTGATCCAGCTGGGAGAACTGGGCCAGCTGGGCCGCAAACCGCGTATTGTTCATGGGGTGGAGCGGATCCTGGTACTGAAGCTGGGAAATCATCAGGTGCAGGAAATCCCCCATGCCAAGCTTCTGACGGGGCGGTGCCGCTGCCTTGGGAGCCAGCCTCTTCTCCGACTCTTCCCGGATTTTCGAAAAATCTGTCTTGCTGGAATGGACGATCATGAAATCTTTCCTCCTCTATGCGATCCGGTGATACCTGCCGTCTTCCGAATCCATCGAAACCGGATCGGAACCCGAACCTTCCTGACCGCCGACGGAAGATTCCCGGGGTCCGCTTCCCGGAGCCATTGCCTCCCCTCCGCGACCTCCGCGGTTTTCCCCCGAGAGCAGGCTCCCCCCTCCCGAAAGGTCCGCAGAAAAGGATCCGTTCCCTCCGGGAGGGGATCCTGTGCCTCCCGACTGGGCATCGGAAGGGGACTGGGAAGGGTTCGCTCCCGACGATGAGAGCGTCCCGCCGCCCTGGACCCCCACCGAAACATCGAGCTTGTTCATGGAAAACCCCTCGTTGTGCAGAAGCTGCTTGAGATCGCTTTCCTTTCCCTCGAGCGCTTTCCTGACAGAAGCATCCTTGACGCCCAGATGCACTTCCACCGTCCTGCTCCCGGGATCGACCCGGACCGTCACCCGGACGGGACCGAGAGCCGGCGGATGAACCTGAAGCGTGATCTGTCCCCCTCCTTTCCGGGCGGCCTCCATCACACGATCCGGAAATTCGGGAACCCGGACCGCCTCTCCCGGAGCTTTTTCCGACACCGTCCCGGAAGCCAGTGGCCCGACAGCGG
>DAIEST010000274.1 GCA_027346125.1 Leptospirillum sp.
TTTCAGTGGATGGATTTTTCAGGATTGGCTTCGGGATTGGTTGCGGGGAGAGGATTTGAACCTCTGACCTTCGGGTTATGAGCCCGACGAGCTACCGAGCTGCTCCACCCCGCAGTCCGAATATAGGAAAATCGGGTCCGAAAGTCAAGAAAGGCTGGATCCTGGGGGTGTTTTCTCCGGAAAGGAAAAACGTGGAACGGACGTTCGATCTGGTGGTGTTGGGCGGTGGACCGGCCGGTTATGTGGGAGCGATCCGGGGCGCCCAGTTGGGGATGCGGGTTTGCCTGGTCGAAGAGAAGAAGGTGGGGGGGACCTGTCTGCACGAAGGGTGCGTGCCGACAAAAGTTCTTCTGGAGGTTGCGGGCTTTCTCGAAGAAGTGGCACGCTCCCGGGAGTTTGGCGTTTCTCTTCCGCCTCCGGCCATCGATGCGGAGATCCTGGCGAGACACAGAAATTCCATTGTGAACCGTCTATACTTGGGAATTCAGGCGCTTCTGAAAAAAAACAGGATCGAGGTTCATGCCGGACGCGGCGTGCTGGCCGATCCGTCGACGGTGGAGGTCCGGGAGAGTCCGGAAGCCCCTTCCCGTCTTCTGTCCGGGAAGAACATCCTGGTCGCGACGGGTTCCCGTCCCCGTCCATGGCCCGGTCTCCCGTTCGACCACGTCAGTGTGCTGGACAGTACGGATGCGATCGGTTTCCTGTCCTCCGGGAAGAAGGTCGGCATTATCGGAGGAGGGGTCGTCGGCGTCGAGTTCTCCGATCTGTTTCAGTCTCTTGGCGGGGAGGTGACCCTGTTCGAAAAAGCGGATCACCTCGTGCCGCTGGAGGATCCGGAACTCCTGGAAATCCTCCGGAAGGAGTATGAACGCCGGGGAATGGCGGTCTTCACGTCGTGCGATCTCTCCCGTCTCGCCCCGGAAGCCGGGGGGGTCCGGGTCTTCTTCGCCCGGGAGAAAGAGGAGCGGAGCCTGTGGTTCGATGCCGTTCTCGTGGCGATCGGGCGCCTTCCCAATCTTGACGCGTTGAACGTCGACCGTCTCGGCCTTCCGCTCGCTCCGGGAGGATTCCTCAAGGTGGATTCCCGGCAGTGGACGGGAGTGGGAGGAATCCATGCCGCGGGAGATGTGACCGGCGGGATGATGCTGGCGCATGCCGCGAGCCATCAGGCGGTCGTCGCCGTCGAACGGATGGCCGGAAAGAACCCCGAGCCTTCGGATCCGCTGCGGATTCCCCGCGTCGTCTATTCCCATCCCGAAGTCGCCTCGGTCGGAATCACGGCCGGAGACGCCCAAAGGCAGGGACTGTCGGTCCGGGAGGGGCGGTTTCCCCTGATGGCCAACGGTCGTTCGTTGATTCACGGGGAAAGAAGGGGGATGATCAAGATTGCCTCCTGTCCCGAGTCCGGGAAAATCCTGGGGTTTCAGGGAATCGGGGCGGGCGTGTCGGAACTGGTTGCCATGGGTGCCCTGGCGATGTCTCTGCCCGATGGTCTGGGTGTTCTGACCGGAACTGTTTTTCCGCATCCCACTGTCAGCGAAGCGGTCTGGGAGGCGGCTGAGGATGTGATGGGCCGATCCATCCATCGATAATCAAGCGGGAGCCCGGAGCGGTTTTTCGCTCCGGGTGAAGAGGGGTAGTCCGGAATGAGTTTTTTCCTGTTCACCCGGTCTTTGCGGGACACGTCAGACTCCAAGAAGATCCTTGAGATGATGGTGAACGACAATCAGACCGGGTGCTTTGTCGTGAACGAAGAGGGACGGATCGTCATTTTCAACGATACGCTTTCTTTCCTGCTGCAATGGTCCATCAATGCGCTGGCCCGGAAACCTTTTCTGGAACTCTTGAGGCATCTGGCGACGCAGGGACAGGATGTCGGGGGCGTCTTGCCCGATCCCGATTCCCTGTTCGGCGGGTTCGTCGTGTTCAAGAATTTTGGAAAAAGGGGAGCCCTTCTCCTGAAAGGGTACCCCCTGGGGGGGTTCCCTCCGCCTTCGGGGATCTACTTTCTGACACGCCATGGAGATCCTCCGACCGAGAGGGAAAAGTCCCAGTTTCTCGGGCCGATGGTGGACAAGCTCCATTCCCGCTCGCAACAGCATCTTGCGACCCTGACGATCGATGACTTCGATTTGAAGGAGGTGGGACGGATTGCCAGCGAGATCCTGGAGTCGATGGGCCCTCTGTTCCAGCACATCCGGGTTTTCCTGGCCGACCGGATTTCGCTCGACGATTCCACCCATTTTGCCCGGATCCTCTACGACGGGCCTTCAAGCCCTCCCCAGGAAAGTCTGGAAGGGGTCCTGTTCGGAGACACCCTGTACTTCCAGAAGCTCTCCTCCCTCTCGGCCCGGCCGGTACTCGTCGAGCATACGGATCTTCCGTGGCAATACGAAATTCTTTTCCCGTTCAACTGGTTCCACCATGTTTTCGGGTGGATGGGCATTCCGGTGCCTTCCCTGGAAACCTGGAAAGATCCTGTCCGGTTCAGATGGCAGGATGCCCTTTTGGAGCTGGGCTCCTCCCTCGGACTGCAGCGGAACCGGCTGGGACTTCTTCCCGACTACAAGTTGACGGCGGAAGGAGTGATGGAGCCGGAAAGCCTGAACAAGGCCCTTGACTTCATGATTTCCCGGACGCCTCCCCGTCCGTTTGTCCTTCTGCTCTTCCGTCTCAAGGAGATGGAAATGAGGAGCGAGTTTTCCTATCTCCTCTCCAAGGCGAAACGGGGAACCGATTTCCTCGGTCTTCACCCCCTGGGGCTGGTGGCCGTTTTTCCGGACGAGGACCCGTCCATCCGGGAGGACATTGCCAGACGCTACCAGAAGATCCTGGAAAAGCTCATCGTCTCGGATTTCCGGTTTCAGTGCGAGATCTCCTCTCATGCGTTTCCGGCCCGCGAGTGGAGCGGAGCGGACCTGCTCCGGCGACTTGGGGAGAATCCCGTGATTGCATTGAATCCTGGTGTCGAGGTGGCTTCGGACGATATCGTTTTCGAGGACTGGTTCAAGAAATTCCTGCTTCTGAAGGATTTCGGATGATCCGGAATGGCTTGAAGGAATTTCGGCCCGGGCGGACTCTTCTGTCCGGGGTCGGCTTTTTCTGGCTGTGGGCGACGCTGTGGTGCGCTTCTCCCGCCCTGGCCCGGACGGAGCCCGGAATGGATCATGTCTTTGTATTCGTCTTCGAGAACAAGGGATTCGGCGATATTATCGGGAACCCCGACGCTCCGTTCATGAACAGGATCGCCCGTCGCCACGGTCTTCTGACGGACTACCATGCACTGGCCCATCCCAGCCTGCCGAATTATGCCGCCCTTGTCTCGGGCAGAACGGACGGATCCCATTCGGACGATCCCCGTCAACGGTTTCAGGAGCGGACGATCGTCGAATCGCTGGTTTCCAGGGGGTTCCCGGTGAAAGGGTATTTCCAGGGGCT
>DAIEST010000278.1 GCA_027346125.1 Leptospirillum sp.
AAGCATCTTTGCATCAACCGGGCGACCGTCCGGAAAGCAATCGCGATGAAGGAGGTTCCCCGGTACCGGCTGACTGCCGAGAAGTCGGCTCCCGTCATCGGACCCATCAAGGCCGTCATTGAACAATGGCTCAAGGAAGACCGGGAACGTCCCGGAAAACAGCGGCATACGGCTCGGAGGGTCTATGCCCGCCTGGTGGAGGAACATTCGTTTTCCGGAAGCGAAAGCTCGGTCCGGAAATATGTTCAAAAGCTTCGAGGCCAGATATCGGAGGCCTTTATCCCTCTCGAGGCCGATGCCGGCAAGATGGGGCAGGTGGATTGGGGGACAGCCGTCGCCCGGATCGACGGAGTCGAGAGAACCATTCACCTTTTTGTTCTCAGGCTTCGACACAGTGGAGTGGTTTTTGTCCAGGCGTACTTTCATGAAACGATGGAATGTTTTCTGGAGGGGCACCGGAAAGCGTTCGAATGGTTGGGTGGTGTTCCCCGCACACTCGTCTACGATAATCTCAAAACAGCCGTGCTCCGGATCCTTTCCGGCCCGGAGCGGGAAGAAACCCGGCTGATGAGTGCCCTCCGGGCCCACTACCTGTTCGAGACCGCCTTCTGCCGACCGGGAGAAGGCCATGAGAAAGGGTCTGTCGAGAATGGAGTGGGGTTTGTACGCCGCAATGCCCTGGTTCCCGTTCCCGATGTCCAAAGCCTTTCCGATCTGAACGAGCTCCTTCTCAAATGGTGCGAACGGGACAAGGACAGAAGGGAAAAATGGGGAGAAGAGTCCCGATCCCTGTCTTCCCTTCCCGATTTTCCGTTTCCCTGTAGAAAGACCAGCATCCTGAAGGTTCCTCCCCAACTTCTGGTTTCGCTGGGGACCAACCGCTATTCTGTCCCTTGGGGGTATCAGGGAAAAGAGGTGATCTGCCACCTTTTCCCTGACCGGGTGGAGCTTGTGGACAAAGATCAGATCCTGGCCTCCCACTCCCGACTGGAAGGAAAGTACGGTCTTGGGATCGAGATTCACCATTATTTGCCCCTGTTGGCCAGAAAGCCCCGGGCGGTGACGGGGATCGCCTCCTTCCGGACGCTCCCGGCCGTTTTTGTCCGGGTGCGGGATGATCTCGTCTCTTCCCGTGGACGGGAGGGATGGAAAGAGATGGTGGCAATTCTTCTTCTCTTGCAGGATTACCCGATGGAAGAGGTGGAGAACGCCTTGGTGAAAGCGGAGGAATCAAGAGCCATCCGGGAGGATACCGTCCGGCAATTTCTGATTCTCAAATCCGCTCCCAAACCTCCTCTTCCGGCGATCGTTCCCGCCGCCCTTCTGGAGATGGCGATTCCGCAGAATACTCCCGACCACTTTGACTCCCTGTTGTCTGTGGGAGGTGCCGCATGAGCCTTGATCAAGAACTGGCCATCGATAGGGCAACCGAGCTGCTCAAAATGCCGGGGCTTCGGAAGGTCTTCCGGGAGAAGGCCCGGGAAGCGACTGAAACCGGTCTTTCTCCCCTCGGTTATCTGGAAGGGTGTCTTGAAGCGGAGATTTCGAACAGGAAAGAAAATG